>CAYGKI010000178.1:0-7023 GCA_964350235.1 uncultured Gemmatimonadaceae bacterium
GAGCCCGCTCCGCCGGACTCGTCCATGGGACGAATCTGATCCTCGTCGTTCAGCCCGCGGATGGCCTGGTAGGGGCCGGCGACGATGGTGTCGCCGACTTCGACGCCGGAAAGGACCTCGAAGTGCTCCCGGCCCGTGATCCCCACCTCGACGGGCGTGAAGCGTACCTGTCTCTGGTTCACGACGAAGACGCCCTCCACGTCGGACGCTCCCGCCTCGGCCTCTCCGGCTGACTCCTCGTCCCCATCCGCGCTGTCCGCGCCGCGCACCGTCAGGGCGATGATGGGAACGGCCAGCACGTCCTGGCGCGTGGCCACCACCACGTCGGCGGTGGCCGAGAGGTCCGGCCTGAGGGGCGTATCGGTGTCGTCCAGGGTGATCACCACCTCGAAGTCGATGGCGGCCTGCTGGCCGGTGGACTGCTGGGACGGGGGGGTCACCGCCGAGTTGCCGATCTCGGTGACGCGTCCCGTGAACCTCCGGTCAGGGAATGCGTCGATGCGGATGGAGGCGCTGTCGCCCAGCGAGATGCGGGGAACGTCCGTCTCGTCCACGCGCATGACGGCTTCCATCACGGTGAGATCCGAGATGGTCAGCACCAGGCTGCCCGGGTTGTTCATGGTTCCGATGATCACTGTCTCGCCCTCTTCCACGTTCAGGCGCGTGACGCGCCCGGACATGGGTGCTGTGAAGACGGTCTTGGAAAGCCTGTCGACGGCTTCTGCCACGGCGGCCTCGGACTGCGAAACACCGTGGGTGGCGGACTCCAGCGCCGCCTGGGCCACCTCCAGATTCGTCTCCCCGTCGTCGATCTGCAGTCGGCTCACGAGAAGTGAGTCCCGGGCCCGCAGCGACAGGAGCCGGTCCAGGTCCCGCTCGGCCCGAATGAGGTTGGCCCGCTGCTGGGACTCCTGTGAACGGGCCTGGGCGAGCTGTGCCTCGGCCCGGGCCAGCGCGGCCTCGTACTGGTCGGGCTCGAGGCGCAGCAGGACCTGACCGGCGACCACGTCGTCGCCCTCGAGCACCCTCAGCTCCGATACTCTGGCCGAGACGTCGGAGCTCATGTCCACGGTCCTGCGGGCACGGACGTTTCCAGACGCCGTGACCACCTCCACCAGGTCGCGGCGCTCCACAACGTCGAGGCGCACCTCCGTACCCTGGTTCCGGCCCCTGGCCATGGCCGTGGCGGTGATGGCTCCGATGGCCGCGATGGCCACGACTCCGATGACGATCTTCGAACGACGTTGCATGAACGGGGCTCCGATCAGTCTCTCAGAGACGCTCCGACGAGCGCCTCCAGTTCGGTGATAGCGTCGTGGTACGCGAACACGGCCACGATTCGATCGCTCTCCGCCTGGGAGAGCACGGTCTGTGCGTCCATGAGCTCCACGAAGGTGATGGCGCCGAGCTGGTAACGCTCGCGGGCCAGGACCAGCTGTCGCTCTGCCAGATCACGGTTCCGCTCCTCCAGGGTGGCGCTTTCGAACGCCGTCTCCACTGTCGCCAAAGCGATCCGGAGGTCGGCCTCCAACGCGAGCTCCCGCTCACGGAGCTCGTGGATCACGTCGTCGCGCTGGACCCGAGCGGCTTCCAGGTTCCGCTGCCGGCTGAGCCCCTGGAACACGGGAATACTGAGTCCGAACGAGATGGACGGAGCGGTCCGCTCGAAGCCGAAGGGGAACTGGTCATTGGCGTCGTAGATGGCCCTCTGCTGCTCGTCGGTGAAGACCAGCTGGGTGCAATCGAGGGGGGGGAGGGGGTCGGCGAGCCTGCTGTAGAGATCGTTGGTGCGCACGCAGGAAGCGATGCTGGACCGGGCCTGGGCCTGCGCCTGGGACACCAGCAGCCCCGCGTCGCTGGCCTCGCGCGCGAACCCGCCCCAACCCGTGGAGATGGACAGGGAGGGGAGGTAGGAGGACCAAGCCTGACTGACCCCGAGGTCGGCGGACTCGCGCGCCATCCTCGTCGCCTGGAGTGAAGGGTTCTCCGCCAGCGCGAGGCTACGCAGCGACTCCAGGTCCCAGGCCGGCGGTACGGGCTCGAAGGTGGTGGCGGGCTCGAAGCTCTGGCTCACCCCCACCCCCATCCTCTGGAGAAGGCGCAAGCGGGCGGTTTCCAGGGCGTTCTCGGCCTGCAGGACAAGCACCTCGGTGCGCCCCACCTGGACCTCGGCCTGTCCCACGTCGATGGGTGTGACGGATCCCACCTCCAGCTGGCCCTGGGCCAGGCGGAGGTTGATCCGCGCGTTCTCCAGCTGCTGCCGCGCGTTCACCAGCAGCTCGTCCCGTCGGAGCACCTCGACGTACGCGGCCGTCACGCCCGATGCCAGCTCGGCGCCGGAAGCGTCGATGCGGGCCTCGGTGGCGCGGCGCTCGGCGTTGGCCCGGGCCGGACCCCTGAGCGTCGCCCAATCCAGAGCGTAGCTCACGCTCAGGTCGTAGCTCGACGAGTAGTAGGAAGGCCGATCGCCGAAGCCCAGATCTCCCGCGGTCAGCCCTCCGAGCTGCTGATCCCCGGATCCCTGCCACCCGACGCGAGCGCTGGCGTTGGCCGAGGGAAGAAGGCGCCCGTAGGCCTGACGGACATCCCAGTCCGCGATGGCCCGGTCGTTCCTGGCGCGCAGGAAGGCCGGACTGTTTCTGAGCGCGATCTCGAGCGCCTGATCCAGGGTGAGGCGCTCAGGCACCTGCTCCTGGGCCGCCAGGGGCGGAGACGTGACGAGGACGGCGAGCACGAGCGTGGCGAGTGTGCTTCGTCCTCGGGGCACTTGGGGCAGGGCCATCCTTCTCCTCTATGCGGGGGCGAGACATGGATTACGTGAGCGTGGGCGGACTGCCGATAGGCCGTACGCTCCTCGGGAGAGGGGGGTTTCAAAACCACGCTCTCGCGCTGGGACCCCTCCGGACGGATGGGGTACGGAAGAGCCCGCGGGAACCTTCACCGGGGTCCGAGGAGGGATGCCGAAGGCGGAGGCGGGCGTCTCACCCGACCAGATCCGTGCGAACGGCTACTTATCCGAGGGCGGGAATCTCCACCCGGAGCACCCGGCCGAGTTGATCGTACCACACGGTCCTGGCCTGTTGCCCCACCAGCATGTCGAGTCTCCGGGCGTCGGTGGTTCGCCCCTCGATCTCGATCCGGTCCTCGGTGCGACGCTCCACCGAGAGCGTCGCCTGTGTCCGCGTCCGGGGCTCGATGACGTGGATCGTCTCACCTTCCCGCAGATCGCGGAGGAAGTAGTAGTGATGCGCCACGTCCTGGTCGAGAATGCGGGTGGTGCTCCTGGCGGGGAACTCTCGCTCCTCGTCTCCCAGGGACGAGCGAGCCACGGCTACGTACCGGTTCCCGACGAGGGTGAGCTGGAGCTCCAGCGCGTCCGGACCCTGGACCCTCACCTGGTACCCGGCCACGAGACCGTCGGGGGGGGTGGCGCGAAGCAGGGGGCTGACCTCTTCGCGGTCCACGGAGCTCCCCCGCGTCACGACGCCGTTGGCGAAGTACGCGTCGTCTCGACCGATGCCCGCGCGTCGGATGGAGAAATCCTCGGTGCCGACCTGGCGTCCGGCCACGGTGATACGGAACGCACCCTCGTCCACGACGATACCCTGCGCCGCCACCGGGGCCGCGACGGCGGCCGTGGCGAAGATGGCGGCGAGGACGAGAGAGGGCCGGAGCGATACGAGAAGTTTGGGCATGACCTGTGGTACACGCGGGTGGCGCTACGGTTCTGCCAGATTTCCGCCGGCGGAGCGCGCCACGGCGTTGGACAGGGCATCCACGTAGCGCGTGAAGATGGCCTTTCCCTTCGCGGCCGTGCCGAGACTCGGGGCGCCCAGGACGCCGCCCTCGGACTTCGGGGGTGTCGGGGCCCGGCGCCGGGTGTATCTTCGGAGCGCCTGCTCGCTCGGGAGGAAGTCCGAGATCCGCTCTGGCCGGACGAGTTCCGGCGCCAGGTGCATCATGAGGGAGGTCTCGAGCTCTCCGGCGTGCTCCTTGCGCGGGTCACCCTCCAGGAGGTCGGAGACGTCGACTTGGTACAGGTCGTAGATCGAGCTCGTCGCCACGGTTGTCAGCGCCATGAGGAGCGCCTCGAGATGGGGCTCGTAACGCTGTGCCGTGACGATCACGAACTCCCGCACCCCGTCGTCCTCCCATTGCCCCAACAGCTCGTTCACGGCTCGGTGGAGCGATTTCCGACCCAGCCCCGCCGCGCCGGTGTAGGGACGCCCTCCGTTGGTGGCCCCGTAAGGAAAGTCGGGCGCCCTCAGGATGCCCAGGCGCTCGGAGACGTCCACCGCGACCCGCGACGCGATGTGCAGGTTGGTGCCCAGCGGCAGATGGGGCCCGTGCTGCTCCAGCGCGCCCACCGCAAGGATGAGGCGCGGGTCGGAGCTGATGGCGTCGCCCGCCTCCGTCCACGACAGCTCGTTCAGCGCCCATGACCGGGGTTTCAAGCGTGGCTCCTCAAGCGAAGCTCGGGGGCGGCATCCACCTCGTCGCGCCCTGGGTCGCCGCGGCGGGGCTGGCCGTCTGGGTGGCCGAGCCACGACCCCTGCTTCTGGGCGTCGCCGCGGTGGCCGCGGCGCTGGCGGCCTTGGGCGCGAGGGGGCGCGGGGTGGCCTGGCTCGGCGGGGTCGTCGTCTTGATGGCCGCGGTGGTCACGGCGTACGGAGCGCACCACAGGGTCGCGAGCCTCCTTTCGGGCTGGGACGGCTACTGGGTCGAGCGCGAGGCGGAAGTGGGCGAGGTGTTGGCGGTGAGGCTGGAACGTCGCCAGGCCGCCGCCGAGGCCGCTGCGGACGCCCTCGCGGAGAAAGCCGTGGACCCCACCGATCAGGTGGACATCGACTTCGTCCGGGAGCTTCGCACACGTCACGGCGTGTCCGCCCTCGCGCTCTACGATGCCGACGGACGGCTGAACCTCTGGGACGGGGACCACTGGGGCAAGGTTCCGGAGAGCGTCCAGGGTGGATTCCTCCGACACACCTACTACGACCGTCCACTCTTCGGGTACCTCTACGTCACGGCGCTTACGGAGGATGGGCGGGTGGCCATGGCCGCGGATCTCCTCCGCGCGGATCTCCCGGAAGTCATCGAGACCGGCGTGGAGGACTTCGCCAGTCGATTCCGCGCCGATGTGGGCGAAGAGGTGCGGGTCACGCAGTTCGACCCCGGCGTGCAGGAGGGCGTATGGGATCTGGCGCTCCCGGATCGACGCCTCATGAGCGTCGTCGTGGATCGCCCGTCGGCGGAAGCCCGGGCCGCGGACGTCATGGGCCGTTGGCGGACACGCGTGGCCGCGTTGCTCCTCCTCGGCTGGGGACTGCTGGCGGTTGGCTGCCCCGGGCATCGTGGGGTGGCCCTGGCCGGCGCTGGAAGTCTGATCGTCATCGCCGCGGCGCTTCCCGTGGGCTCGCTGGTGGGGGCCGAGGGGCTCTTCGACGGTGGGAGCCCGGTCCTCGGCCCTTGGCATGTAGGGGCGGGGCGGTGGGCGTTGCTCGCGCTGGCCGTGGCGACGCTGTCGGCCGTTCTGCCCGGACCGGCGTGGAGGATGGGACCGGTGGGCGTCGGCGTGGGCGTCGCGGTCGTGTTCTACGGCGTGCTCACATGGCTGGGGCGTGCGTGGCCGACGCTCCTGGGGGGCGCGCGATTGGAGTGGGTGACCCTGGAGGTGGCGGCGGCGTCCACGCTCACCCTGGGCGCGGCGGCCCTGTTGGGGCGTGCCAGAGGAGGTCGCGGGGCTGCGGCGGGCGCGTGGGGAGCGGCTGCGCTGGCGGCGGCTCTGGGCGGAGGGGCGGCGGCGTGGATCTGGTGGACGACGCAGGTGCCGGGCTGGTGGTGGCTCCTGTGGGCGCTGCCGGCGGCCTGGGGCGCCAGGACGCTCCATCCCGGTGCCGGGTGGCGGCGTGCCCTGACGTGCGGACTGCTTGGGCTGGCCCTGGCGGGGACCGCGGCAGCGCCCGCCGCGTGGGAGGCCGAAGTGCGTGGGGAGATGGTCCTGGCCGAGGCGCGACTGGGCGACCTGGCGTCCCGGGAGGACCCGGTGCTGGTCATGGGCCTGGGGCGACCCGCCGTGGTCGCGGTCTCGCTGGGCGCGGCGGGGCGGGAAGGCGTGGATGTCCTCTACCACGCATGGAGGCAGAGCGGGCTGGCCGGCGAGGGTCGCCCGGTGAGGCTCACCCGGTGGGACGCGTCCGGTTACCGGGGAGTGGAGCTACGGGTCGGCGCGGACGGGGTGCTGCCCGGCGTTCTCCCCACGCTCCTCGCCGAACAGCGAGGAACGGATGAGCCCAGGCTGATCCGGCTGGACCGGGACGATGCCCGATACGTCCTCACCGTGCCCCTCGAGGACGGCGGGATCGTTTCAGCCGTGGCGCCGCCCTTCTCCCAGGGAACCCGTCCTTCCACCCTCGATCCCTTCGTCGGCGCCTCGGCCGTGGTTCCCCGTGATGCCATGACGTTCATTCCCCTGCTTCGGGGAGAGGATCCGGGGAGCCCGGACGTGACCTGGGTCCGGAACGGGACGGAGTGGCGCGCGGAGGTGGGAGTGCGGTTCGCCAACGACCGGACGTACCGCGTGCACTACGCCATGCCGCTGGCCGAGCCCCTGCAGGCGTTGGCCCGCGGGACCCTGCTCCTGGTCCTGACGGGGATGCTGCTGGCGATCTTCTGGGGTTTGGGGCACGCGCTTCGCGGAACGGAGGAGGGGGCCCTTCCCGCCCTTCGCGGGCTCACCATCTCGTTCCGCGGCCGGGTGACCTGGGCGCTGTTCGGTTTCTTCGCCCTGGCGAACGGCCTGTTCGGCACCGTGGCGTATCGCACGCTGGCACAGGCTTCCCACCGGTCGGCCGAGGTGATCTCCGAGCGCGTCGTGGACGATGCCGCCCTGTGGTACCGGACGCTCGCGGGTGGGATGGATCGGCTGGCCCGTCAGGTGGAGTCGGATCTGGTGGTCTACCGGGACGGGGAGCTGGTGGAAGGGTCCGTGGAGGAGCTGGTGGAGCTGGGCCTCTACGCCGCGTG
>CAYGKI010000179.1:0-6999 GCA_964350235.1 uncultured Gemmatimonadaceae bacterium
CCAGGCGACCCTGGGCGATCTCCGCCTGGTACGGCGTGTACTGGGTGTACCAGCCGGGGTTCTCGAGGATGTTCCTCTGGATGACCCCCGGGACGTGGGTGTCGGAGTAGCCGAGCCCCAGGAACGAGCGCAGGACCCGGTTCTTCGAAGCCACAGACCGGAGTCGGCCCAGGAGCTCCGCCTCGGTGAGCGCGGCCGGGACATCCAGGGGGTCGTCGCGACGAATGGAATCGGGAACGGTGTCTCGAATGACGTCTCCGAGCTCGCCGTACCCCAGGGTATCGAGCATCGAGGCGATGTCGGCCTCGTCCGGCCCGAGGTGGCGAGCCGCGAAGTCCGCGGGAGCGTCGATGCGCGTCATGTGTCGTTTCGCTGGATCAGTCGATGTGCTGGGCGTACCCGTCGGCGGTCAGGAGGCTCTCCAGCTCGGAAGGGTCGGTGATCTTCAGCCGCACCATCCATCCCTCCCCGTACGGATCGGAGTTCACCAGCGAGGGGTCGTCCTCGAGGGCCTCGTTCACGGCCACCACTTCACCCTGGACGGGGCAGTAGAGGTCGCTGACGGCCTTCACCGCCTCGATGGTGCCGAAGACGTCCATCCTGTCGAACGAAGAGCCGCGGTTGGGCAGCTCCACGAAGACCACGTCCCCGAGCTCCCCCTGGGCATAGTCCGTGACGCCCACGGTGTACACCCCTTCCTCTTCGGTGGGCTTGAGGTACTCGTGCTCCTCTGAGTAGAGGAGGTCGCTGGGGATCTCGGACATGCGGGGTTCTCCAACAGGGAACGCTCTGACGACGAGGCCATGAGCATGATGGCGCCGCCCCCCGAGGTCAAGGTCGCCCGCGCCCCTGGAACAACGCGGCTCGCGGGACCATCTTCGTGGAGGCCCGGCGCCCGCGACGCGCCGGATTCCGAGTTCCCGAAACGGCCCGAAACGAACATGTCCACGCTACTCACCGATCCGCGCCCCGCCCTGACCATGCTCTCCGAAGAGGAGCAGATGTTCCAGGAGGCGGTCCGGGACTTCGCCGCCTCGGAGATCGCGCCGAAGATCATGGAGATGGACGAGGCCCAGAAGATGGACCGGGCCATCATCGATCAGCTCTTCGAGCTGGGGCTCATGGGCATCGAGATCCCCGAGGCCCACGGCGGCACCGGAGCGGACTTCTTCACGTCGGTGCTCGTGGTGGAGGAGCTCTCCAAGGTGGATCCGTCCATCGGCGTCCTGGTGGACGTGCAGAACACCTTGGTGATCAACGCCATCCTCCGCTGGGGCAACGAAGAACAGAAGGCCCGCTACTTCCCGAAGCTGGCCAGCGACACCGTCGGCGCCTACGCCCTCTCGGAGGCGGGGAGCGGCTCCGACGCTTTCGCCCTCTCCTGCCGCGCGTCCAGGGATGGTGACGATTGGATCATCAACGGTCAGAAGCTCTGGATCACCAACGGCAACGAGGCCGGGCTGTTCATCGTCTTCGCCAACGTGGATCCCGAGGCCGGGTACCGGGGGATCACCGCGTTCCTGGTGGAGAAGGGCACCGAGGGCTTCACGGTGGGCAAGAAGGAGGACAAGCTGGGCATCCGGGCTTCGTCCACCACGGAGCTGGTGTTCGAGGACGTGCGCGTCCCGGGGGAGAACGTCCTCGGCGAGGTAGTCAAGGGGTACAAGGTCGCCATCGAGACCCTCAACGAAGGCCGCATCGGCATCGGCGCCCAGGTGGTCGGTCTCGCTCAGGGCGCCCTGGACCACACCGTCCGCTACGTCCAGGAGCGGGAGCAGTTCGGCCGGCAGATCGGATCCTTCCAGGGCGTTCAGTTCCAGCTCGCCGAGATGGCCACCGAGATCGAGGCGGCACGGCTCCTGGTCTACAACGCCGCGCGCCTCAAGGATGCCGGCCAGCCGTTCCTGCACCAGGCGGCCATGGCCAAGCTCTTCGCCAGCGAAGCGGCACAGAGGGTGACCTCCACGTGTATCGATCTGCACGGCGGGTACGGATTCACGAAGGAGTACCCCGTGGAGAAGCTGTACCGCGACGCGAAGATCGGCACGATCTACGAGGGCACGTCGAACATGCAGAAGCAGACCATCGCAAAGGCGTTGATGAAATGACCTACCCCGAGCCGGTGCTCGCGCTGGTGACCTTCGGCGTCATGGAGATGGTGCTGCTGTTCGGCATCATCATGCTCCTGTTCGGCGCCAAGAAGCTCCCCGGTCTGGCGAAGGGCCTCGGCAGCGGAATCCGGAACTTCAAGGGCGAGCTCAGCGCTCCGGCGGAGTCCGACGAGGACGAAGAGTCCGGCGCCGGCACGGACGTCGACGCGCGGCACTGAGTCGCCCGTGACCGACACCTCGGGTCCGACGAAGATCGCCGGCCCGGAAACCGCCGGCCGGGACGACGGCGGACAGCCCTCGCGCCCGGGAGACGATCCCCGAGGATCCGAGCCATCGGGGACCACCCCCCTCGACCGGGTCGTCATCGTCCTGGACCACCCCAAGGACGTGGTCAACATCGCCGGCGTCCTGCGGGTGATGATGAACTTCGGACTCTCGAAGCTGCGCCTCGTGGAGCCCGACGACTTCGACCCGTACCGGTTCGAGGGGATCGCCCACCGCAGCGGCCCCCTCATCGAGGCCACCACGCTCCACGACACGTTGGCCGACGCCCTCGCGGACGTGTCGTTCGTGGTGGGCACCACCGCCCGAGCCCGCACGGCAGGCCGCACCTATGGCGAAGCTCGCCCGGTGGCGTCCGAGCTGGTGCGGCGAACCAGCGACGGGCTCGTCGCCATCGTCTTCGGTCGAGAGGACCGGGGCCTGACCAACGCCGAGCTCGACCTCTGCCACCAGGTGGCCATCATCCCCACGGATCCCGACTACTCGAGCCTCAACCTGGCGCAGGCGTGCCTGGTGCTGGCGTACGAGACGTTCATGGTCGCCGAGGGTGGTCTGGACGAGCTTCCCGCCGGCAGGCGGGCCACTCGCCCGCCCACCCACGAAGAGCTGGAGCAGACGTTCGAGGCCATCGCGGATGGGCTCGGCCGCATCGAGTTCTACAAGGCGCGCAAGCCCGCCGCCGTCATGCGCACGATCCGGACGCTCATCACCCGTGCGGAGCCGGACCTCCGGGAGGCGCGGCTCCTCGCCGCCATCGGATTCGAGATCGGAAACTACCTGGACCGAAGACACGAGGGATGAGCGGAGCCGCTGCGACGCGCTCCTGAGGGTGGTCTGCCAGTCGGCCTACAGTCGTTCCGGGGCCAAGCATGGAGTCCGAGCACCAGGCCGCCGTGATCGCCACCGTACGCGGCGGAGGGGGCGCGAAAGCCATTTCCCGTCCTCGACGACGGACGACGCCCCCACAATCTTCATGGTTGTTTCCGGGCCTGTCCCGGCCCTATGTTGGGAATTCCCATCCCGCTGCGGTTCCGGCCCCTTCCCCGACGTTCCGTTCCATGGCATCACACGACGACCGGACGACCCGGTCGAGCGTCGAAGAGCGTTACGAGGTCCTTCTCGAGACTGGTCGTACCCTCACCTCCACGCTGAGCGCGGAGGAGTTGTACGCGGCCATTCATCGCGAGACGGCCAAGGTCTTGAGCGCCGCCAACTTCACGGTGTCCCTCCATGATCAGGGGCGCGACCTCGAGCGTGTGGTCTACCGATTCCAGGCCGGAGAGCCCCGGGCGGTGGACCTCGGCTTCCGGGGGTCGGACTCGGAGGTGATCCGCACCAGTCGCGGAATCCTCGTCGACGACGATCCGACGGCGCTGGCGAGCATCACGCGCATCGTCGGAGCGGACGGGGAGCCGTGCCGCAGCGGCATCGCCGCACCGCTCATCCACCAGGGACGGGTCGTCGGCGTGGTGAGCGCATGCAGCGACCGCTCCGGCGCGTACACAGAGGAGGATCTGGCTCTGCTGCAGGGTATCGCCGACATCGCCGCCATCGCCATCAACAACGCGCTCCAGTTCTCCGAGCTGGAGCGGCGTCGGAAGGAGGCGGAGCGCATCGAGGAGATCGGACGGGCCCTCACCAGCGAGCGCGACCCCAACGAAGTCCTGGGTCGTGTCGTGCAGGCCGTGCTCGACGTGCTGCACGTGGACGGGGCGGCGGTCTGGCAGCGTTACGGTCTCGACGGAGCCCGCGGGCGCATCACCGACGCAGGAGGTGACATCGAGCTCCCCGTCGGTGCCCCCTGGGACCTCCATTCGGACCTGGAAGACGGTCTCATCCACCAACGTCGGGCCGCGGTGGTGGACGACATCCGGGCGAGCAACCTCATCCCCGACCATCTGCGTCAGTTCCTCGAGGCGGGCTCCGGTGTCGCGGTCCCCATCGTCGTGGACGAGGAGGTGGTCGGGGCGCTGGCAGCGGGCAGCCGCCGGCCACGGCACTTCGGACCGGAAGAGACCGCGGTCATGCAACGGTTGGCCCGACAGGCCTCGGTGGCGCTGGAGAACGCCCGCCTCCACGAGACGCTTCGCGCACTTTCCCTCACCGACCCCCTGACCGGCCTCCCCAACCGTCGGCGCCTCCAGCTCCACCTTGAGCAGGAAGTGGCGGCGGCGCGGCGCGGGCGGCGCCTCACGGTGGTCGTCTTCGACATCGACAACTTCAAGTCGGTGAACGACACTCTGGGACACGTCACCGGTGACGACATCCTGAAGGCCTTCGGTGAGCTCCTCATCGAGGAGAACCGGACCATGAACCTGGTGGGCCGCTATGGCGGCGACGAGTTCGTGTCCGTCCTCTCCGACTCCGGGATCGACGGCGCGCGGCAGTACATCGCGCGCGTCCAGGCGGCGCTCGCCCACAACGCGGTCCTCACACCACACCGCGTCTCCGTGAGCATGGGCGTCGCGGAGTTCGATACCGACGAGATGCGTTCGGTGGACGACCTGCTGCGCGCCGCGGACATGGACATGTACCGCGTGAAGACCGCCCGCCGCTCCAGCGCCAAGACCGCTTCCGGCTGAGTCTCCGAGACGTCCCGCCCGCCAGGCGGACCTCGCCGACGCCTCGCGGGTTCTTGGTGCCGTCCTGTCGCCCGTACACCAACCCGTTTCTTCATGACCGACACCGCAAGCCGAACCGAGTTGCGAGCGCTTCTGGATTTCGCCGTGGAGCTGGCTCACCAGGCCGGCGACCTGACCCTGGAGTACTACGGCAAGGTCGTGGAGCACGACGCCAAGGGTGACGGGTCGCCCGTCACCATCGCCGACAGGGAAGCCGAGCGGCTCATTCGCGCCCAGGTGGAGAAGCGCTTCCCCGAGCATGCCATCCTGGGTGAAGAGTACGGCGAGTCCAACGAGGGGGCCCGCGTCCGTTGGATCCTCGACCCTATCGACGCCACTCGCTCCTTCATGCGCGGCGTCCCGCTCTACGGCGTTCTCATCGGCATCGAAGTGGACGGAGCCAGCGCCGTGGGCGTGGCCCACTTCCCTCCGCTGAGAGAGACCGTGGCGGCGGGGACGGGCCTCGGGTGCACCTGGAACGGGAAGCCGTGCCGCGTATCAGAGGTATCGACCCTCGAGGAGTCCGTGATCTGCACCACCGACGTGGAGCGTCTTCTCGCGAGGCCCCAGGGCGCCGGGTGGCGCCGGATCCAGCAGAAAGCCGCCTTCAGCCGTACCTGGGGCGACTGCTACGGACACATGCTGGTGGCCACGGGTCGCATCGAGGCCCAGGTGGATCCCGTCATGGCTCCGTGGGACGCAGGCCCCTTCCTGACCATCGCCACTGAAGCGGGTGGCCGTTTCACCACACTCGAAGGGGACGCCACCATCCACGGCGGTTCGGGTGTCAGCTCCAACGGCCGCATCCACGAGCTCGTGCTGGAGGAGTTGGCGAAGGGTTCAGCCGGTCCGTAGGTTGATGAGGATCCACTCGTCGGCCCGCCGCGGGCCGAAAGGAACCGGAGATTCGTGAGTCAGAACCAACCTGAAGCGGGCGCGTCGTCGGACGCGGCGCGGGGCACCGTGTTCTTCGTCGACGACGACGACCGGCTCCGATCCGTGACGTGCCGCCTCCTCAAGGCGCGGGGATTCAGCGTCCTCGAAGCCGCCTCGGCGGAGAAGGCGATGGAGGTCCTGGAGACCTATGAAGGCGACATCGACGTCGTCCTCATGGACATCAACCTTCCCGACGGCTGGGGGGCATCCGTGGCCCAGCGCCTGCGGGATGCGCGCCCGGACATGGCCGTGGTCTTCACGACCGGCTACGCCGACGTGGACCCCATCCTGGCCAGCGCCCTGAACGATGCCGAGTTCGTGGTGAAGAAGCCCTTCTCCACGGAGGAGCTGGTGAAGGTGCTCGAGCGAGCCATGGCCGCCGTGAACGGGCAGGAAGAGGGGAAGTCGGGTTAGCCGCTCACCAGCAGCGCCACCAGGACCGCCGGAATCACGCCCAGCATGACGGTCCCTACGGTCCCGAGGAACCCACCCGTGCGCTGAGGCATGACGATCTGATCGCCGGCCTGAAGGTTGAGCTGGTCCAGCGTCCAGCCCTGGCGCATGGCCTCCTGCAGGGATTCCCCACCGATGATCGTCATCGACGCGCGCTCGATGCGGAGCGCTTCGAGATCGGCCTCCGGCGCCGGCCCACCCGCCGTCATGAGCGCGTCGCTCACCAGGATATCCGCCGGCACCACATAGAAGCCGGGATCTCCCACCTGCCCCTGTATGGACAGCCGCATGAGCGCCTCCGCCCGGACCTCCGGGTTGTTGATGAAGCGCCCGAGATGGTCGGTGAGGTGCGGCTGGATCTCGGACCGCAACACCCCATCGAGCGGAATGTCGCCGAACAGGGCCAGGGCGATCTTGGGGCCGCTCTCCACCACGACCGTGTCCGGCAGCTGCGGCTCGCCGATCACGCTCAGCGTGATGCGGTCTCCGACGCGGAAGTCCCCGTTCACCAGCCGGTCCTGGACCCGCTGCATCCCGATTTCGGCCTCGCGCTTCGTTTGGTTGGAATAGGCCGGAGACGGGAGAACCTCCTCGTA
>CAYGKI010000180.1:0-974 GCA_964350235.1 uncultured Gemmatimonadaceae bacterium
TGCTAAGTAAACGCGAGTCCCCGCCAGCGGGAACCGGCGGGGACTCGGGGTCCTGACGATGGGGCGAGCCGACGCAGAATCCGCTCGCCGGAAGGGTCACGGCATCTGACGGACGAGCCGTACGATGACCCCCTGACGGAACACGTTGTCCGACATCTGGACGATGCGTGCCGTGGAAGAAGTGGGCTGCACGCTCACCACCTGCAGGCGACCACGGACCTGGTCTCGCACCGCGTCGCTGTAGAGGACGAACTCGTCGCCCACACCGATGCCGTGGTCCGACCCGAGATCGATGAAGCGCTGGTGGCCGCGGTCGTTGAGCTGCTGCGGCCCGGCCGAGCCCATGATCATGGCTTCGGAGCCGCCGGTGACGTCCTGCGCCTGCACGCCCGACGTGAGCGCGTACGACGGTACCGTGCCCACCAAGTCACCCGGGAGCATGCGCCCGTACTGCTTCGTCACCACCGCCACAGCCGTGGTGTCGCCGACGGCCGTGATGGACAGCAGCCCCGTGGGCGTCACCACCTGACCGACGGCCTCGATGGACTGCGTCACGCGGTACGTACGGAGCTGATCGCCCACCCGCACCGGCGCGTCCGTGTCCAGCGTCACCTGCTGGAACTGCCTCATCACGGGGCTGCGGTTCTCCATGGCGGCACCCCGCACCGTGCCCAGGTGCTCCGGTGTCTCCAGGAGCGGACCGAGGAACGGCGCCGAGTAGACCTCGTCCACGTCGACGGCGACGTACTCGTCGTCCATCATGGCCATCACCGAGGCCTCGGGCTGCTGCTGCCGGTAGAAGATGGTCCGCATCTCCTCGCGTCCGGCGGTGCCGGCTCCCTGACCCGCCTGCTGGCCCGTCATTCCGCCCGGCTGGCCTCCCCCGGACGGATCACCCGGCTGGCCGCCACCCGCGGGCTGACCACCCGTCGGCCGCCCCCCCGGCGTCCGCGCCGCCGTCCATGGCGCCCGCG
>CAYGKI010000180.1:984-6798 GCA_964350235.1 uncultured Gemmatimonadaceae bacterium
CCCGCCGGCGGACCGCCGCGTGCCATGGCGTCCGCGCCGGCCTGCGGTATGGTGAATACCTGACCTGGATAGATCAGGTTGGGATCGGTGATCTCCGAACGGTTGGCATTCCAGATGAGACGCCATTCCCAGGGGCTCGAATAGTAGAACGCGGAAAGGTCCCACAGCGTGTCGTCATCGACGACCGTGTGGGAGCCCCCGGGCTCCTGGGCGAGGCTCAAAGCTGGAAGAATCAGCACGGCGAGAACCGCCGCCGCCGAGCGAACCATATGGGCTCCTTCGGCAAGTAGGACAGGGCTTTCCGCCCGGTGGACACTGCTCGAAGATAGGGGGTGCGCCATGGCGCGGTCAACGAGATTTTTTCGAATTGACTTCAAATGTTCCCTCCCAGCTCCATGGAAAGGGACACAAAGCGTCCCCGTCCCACCACGACATGGTCGAGTACCGGAATGCCCAGAGCGCGACCGGCCGCACCTAGTTGCCGGGTCACGGCACGATCTTCCGGCGAAGGCGTCGGGTCGCCCGACGGGTGATTATGTACCAGAATCACGCCGGCCGCCCCTTCCGCCACAGCGGGCCTGAACACCTCGCGTGGATGGATCAGCGACGCGTCCAGGATACCCCTGGTGATCAGCACTTCCCGTACCACACGGTGCCGCGTGTTGAGAAGGAGGGCGTGAAACTCCTCCTGTGTCAGGTCATGGAGCCTGGGTCCCATCCGGCGGAAGACGTCCGCCGGGCCCCGAACGGGCACGCCTGGAAGCGCCACCTCGGCCGCCGCCCTCCGGCCCAGCTCGAGCGCGGCCACGAGGCGGCATGCCGTGGCGGTGCCCACCCCCGGGACCGCCTCGAGCTCGCCCACGTCCATCCCGGCGAGCCTGGAAAGCCGCCCCCCGGCCTGCTCGGCCACGCGCTCCGCCACGTCCCTGGCCGACCCGGCCACGCCCCCGCTCCCCACCAGGAGCGCCAGAAGCTCCCCCAGAGCGAGATGGCGGGCACCGGCGTGACGCAGCCGCTCGCGCGGCCGCTCCGAGACGTTGGGCGCGGTCATGCCCGGAACTTCAGGAAACCCACGGGCGAGACCATGCTCGGATGGGCCCGACCCCGGCCGGTCAGGTCAGGATCACTTCCATGACCCGGGCATCTTCCGTCGGGTTCTGGTAGTATGCACGTCGCAGGCCCACGTCCCGGAACCCGAACCGCTCGTAGAGCGCGATGGCGGCCTGGTTGGAGGCCCGGACCTCCAGGTAGAGGCTCGCCACGCCTCGGGCCCGGCTCACCGACAGGACCTCCTCGAGGAGCCGAGCGCCCAGGCCCAGTCCCCGGTCCTGGGGACGCACGGCGATGTTGGCCAGCTCGCCCTGGTCGAGGATGCACCAGAGGACGGCGTAGCCCATCACGGCCCCGTCGGGTCCCTCCATGACCAGCAGCTCCATGCCGTCGCGGTCTATGAGGCCCGCGAACGTCTCCGCCTTCCACGGCGAGCCGAACGCCTCGTCCTCGATGGCCGCCACGGCGTCGACGTCCCCGGAGGCCATGGGCCGGATGCGGACCTTCGGCGCCCGACGGGTCTTCACGGCGTGCTCCAGAGGCGTTCCGCGCTGGACGCACGCACGTACCGGGGCTCCCAGGCCGCCGGATCGTCCACCTCGGGGGCGCCTCCCAGGCTGGCGCACACCAACAGACCCGCCGCCAGAGGCACGGCGCCAGCGTCCGGCGCCACCCGGTAGCCGGCGCGCTCGAGCCGCGCCCGGTGCTTGAGCGCCCCGTCGCCGGTGAAGACGGCACCCTCGGGCACCCCTTCCCGGACCACTTCCTCGACGTCCCCGGGATGGGGCGCCACCAGCTCGCGCATCCCCCGGCCATCGAGCTCGTAGCAGGCCCCGTAGACCCGGTCGCCCCGCGCGTCGAAGAGGGCATAGCGGACGCCGCTCGCCGGGGAGGCGGACGGGCGGTCCAGCACCGATACCGCGGCGGCGGCGGCCAAGCTCGACACGGGCCGGAGCGGGATACCCCGCGCCATCACGAGGCCCTTGGCCGTGGCGGCCGCCACGCGCACTCCGGTGAAAGAGCCCGGCCCCTCGCCCACCACCAGGCCCTCGACGTCGTCCATGCCCAGGCCCACCTCGCGCAGCACTTCGTCGATGGCCGGGAGCAGGCGCGCCGCGTGCTGCGCGCGCTCGGTGAGGACGAGCCCGGCGCGGACCGCCCCGTCCAGCGAGATGGCCACCGACCCGAAGGGACCCGACGTATCGAACGCCACCAGAGCCTTCGACGCGGATCTCACCGTGCGCCACCCTGCGCCGTGGAGCCCCTCATCGGTCTCCGCTGCCCAGGGTCATGGGAAACCCGGGCAGGGTCGGCGGCGTGCCCACGCGCTCCACCTCCACGTCCCTGAGCTTCCGGTTCCCCTGGGTGACGCTCAGGCGGACGCACCAGTAGTTGGGCGGCATGAGCGCCCCCGCCTGCTCGGGCCATTCCACGAGCACGATCTCGGGCTCGGCGCCCAGGTCCGCCCAACCGAGCTCCCACACCTCGTCGGGCTCGGTGATACGGTACAGGTCCAGATGCACCACCGAGAGCCCCGACGGGAGGTCGTAGCGGAGGAGGAGGTTGAAGGTGGGCGAGGGCATGGGACCCTCGACGCCCGCGCCCTCACCGATGGCCCTGGCCAGGACGGACTTCCCGGCGCCCAGCGGCCCCTGGAGCGCGATGACCACGGGGGGGACCACTTCCCTGCCGATGGCCCGACCCCAACGGACCAGATCCGCCTCGTTCAGACGCATGTGGGGCTCGGGGCGGCGGGTGGGACGGGGGGCGGGTGGGGGACCATGGGCGCAATATAATGCCCGTCAGTCCGCATACAGCCCCCTCCGGCGGATGACCCCAGCCACGCCCTCCGGCACCTGGTCCGAGACGTCCTTCCCGGCCCGGACCCGCGCCCGAACATCCGTGGAGGAGACGTGGACGTCGGTGACGGGCACGAACACCACGGCCTCGGAGAGTCCGGGCACGGCCGCCGCCACCTCGGGGGCGAACGGGCGCGGAGACGATCCCGCGCGGTTCATCACCGCCAGACCGGCCAAGCGCAGGATACGCCCGGTGTCCCGCCACCGCCCGAACGCCGCGAACTGGTCCGCGCCTACGATGAGGAACAGCTCGGCGTCGGGATGCTCGGCCCGGAGCTCCTCCAGCGTATCCACCGTCCAAGAGGGCCCAGGACGACGCAGCTCCCGGTCGTCCACCTGGAACCGGGGATCAGACTTCGCGGCCGCCCGCACCATCTCCAGGCGCACCCGGGAGTCCGCGGCGTCCTCGTTCCGCTTGAACGGAGAGACCCTGGCGGGGATCCAGATCACCCGGTCCAGCTCCAGGTGGTCCGCCACGTCCGCGGCGACGCGCACGTGTCCGAGATGAGGCGGATCGAAGGTGCCGCCGAAGATCCCGATGCGCTTCGGGGTGCCCGCGATGGCCCCCAACGGGTCAGCCCCGGTCGCCGTCCGTGCGCAGCTCTTCGGCGGCCGGCGAGTCGGGATACAACGCCAGGAGCCGCTCGGCGGCGTCCTCGGCCAGGTCGTCGTACCCGATGGCCATGTTGGCCCGGTAGATGCCGAGCAGGGCCTGAGGCGCCATCTCGGAGTCGGGGTACCGCTGGATGACGAACTCGAAGTACTTGATGGCCGAGTCGTACATCCGGCGGCGGAGGTAGAAGCTGCCGTTCAGGTAGTCCTTCTCCGCCAGGGTCGCCCGCATCTCGGTGGCGATCTCCGCTGCCTCCCCGGCCTGCGCGGACCCGGCGAAGTCCACGGCGGTGTTCGCGCATTCCGTGAGCGCCTGCTGGGTGTACGCCTGGTCCCGCTCGGGACGAGGCGACATGGCCGCCAGGGATTGGCACCGGCCCAACGCGGCGTCGGGCGCCAGGGGGTGACCGGGATACCGATCCAGGAAGCGCCGATACTCCGAAGCCGCTGTCAGGAACTCCTCCTTCGCGGAATACGTCTCCGCCAGGAGCAGCCGCGCCTCCGGAAGCCGCTCCCACTCACCGTACGCGAGCAGGAGCCGGTCCAGGGTCCGGATGGCGTTGTCGTGCTCGCCCTCTTCGAACTCCTGCTGGGCCAGGCGGAACAGCGTCGGTGCGTCCATGCCCTGGTAGATGTCGCGATTCCCGCCACAGGCAGCGAACGCGAGCAGGGCGAGGATCAGTACGGAGCGCATGGAAGTGACTGGCATGAGGCGTCTGTTTCGGTGATACGTGCCGGAGCTCAGCGGCACCGGCCGGCACGAAGATACTCTAGACCGCGCCCGAAGCGGATCTCGTCGAAGGCTGCCTGCGCCCGGTCCACCAGGGCACCCGCCTGATCCGCGTTGCGAACCTGGGCATAGGCGTCCATGGCCTCCTCGCAACGACCCAGGTCCGCGAGCGTCTCGCCCTTCTCGAACCACGCGCGCGCCTGGATGTTCCTCGGCTCCCCCACCTCGATGGTCCGGTCCAGCAGCACCAGCGCCCGCTCCATCTCCTCCTCTCCAGCGTTGGACCGCTGGAGGAGCTCGTTGGCGACGTTGAAGGCGCACGTGCCGATGTACCAGTCCACCT
Source organism: uncultured Gemmatimonadaceae bacterium (assembly GCA_964350235.1). Lineage (GTDB taxonomy): Bacteria > Gemmatimonadota > Gemmatimonadetes > Longimicrobiales > Gaopeijiaceae > JAWLHJ01. Next base: position 5,579 of record CAYGKI010000180.1, read on the forward strand.
CGCCCCGCTCCCACCGCTGGACCCGCTCGGCGAAGCGCTCGAAGAAGACCAGGGCGTGCTCGCAGTCGCCGATCTCCTCGTAGGCCTGGGCCACCTCGAAGACGATCTCCGGCGTCGAGTCCCGCATCTCGGACATGGCGATCTGATAGAACGGGAGCGCCTGACCGTACTCGCCGTTCTGGAAGTAGTGGCGGGCCAGAGGCAGCGCCACGTCGCCCACCCCCACCGCCGGCTCCAGATCCAGGGCCGACTCGACGGCCGTGGCCATGGCGAACCGGTCTCCGCTGAGCTGGGCGTCCCGGGCCATGCGGACCAGGTCGCTGAGGGCCTGATCGGCCATGGCCGGGTCGAGCTGGACCGCATTCCGGTAGCTCTGCGCCGCCAGATCCACGCGGCCCAGGCGCGCGTAGGTGTGCGCGACCCTCGCGTGGATGGACGCGTCGTCCGCGCCCTGACGAACCGCCAACCGGTACTCGGCCAACGCATCTTCCAGACGCCCCACCGCGAACGCCACGTCGCCGCGCTGAACGGCGGATTCCTCGTCGGCCGTCGAGCAGGCGCCCAGCGCCGTCACGCATCCCACCGCGAGGGTCAGGACGAGGATCCGAGCCCGCGGCATCATGCCGAAGCCTCCGGCGCCGTGCCGCCCGCCGCGTCCCCCACGGGCACCACGTCCGTGCGCACGCCCACCGAAGCCAGGTAGGCGCGGGCGCGCATGTCCGACGGATCGTCGTCCATGCACCGCCGCCACTCGTGGATGGCCCGGTCCACGTCGCCCAGCTTCTGCAGCACGACGCCCAGCCTCACCCGGGCGCCGACGAACGCGGGCCGCGGCTCCAGGATGGCTTCCAGCTCCACGCGCGCATCCTCGTACTCCCCCAGCTCGATGAGCGCTTCGGCGAACTTGGTCCGGATGTCCATGAAGCGAGGCCGGATGGAGAGGGCCTTCCGATAGTGCTCCATGGCCTCCTGGGGGCGGTCCGCCACCAGGTACAGGTCCCCCAGCTGGGCATGGGTCACTGCGATGCGGTTCCCCACGTCCGAAGGGAAGATCCGCGAGTCCCGGTGGTCCAGCTCGTCGGCCCGGGCGAACGCCTCCTGGGCCTCCCGGTGACGCCCCAGCTCGTTGAGGACGATCCCGCGGTTGAGGTGGGCCTCCGCGTAGGCCGGGTTCTCCTCCAGCGCCGCGTCGAAGTGACGCAGCGCCTCCTCGAAGCGGG
>CAYGKI010000181.1:0-6767 GCA_964350235.1 uncultured Gemmatimonadaceae bacterium
TCGCCATGTACCAGTCGGTCCGCGCCGGGGTCAGGGCGGAGGTCTCCGACGACGTGGAACGGGTCCTCGGGCGCCCGGCGCGCTCGTTCCGGGAGTTCGCGGCGGACTATGCCGAGGAGTGGCGCTGAGGTATCGCGGCGCGGAGGGCGGTTTTAGCTTGAAGTAACCTTCGAGCTCACCTCATCCGCGGAGCCGTCATGAACCGACTCTCGTCCGTCGTCATTCCCATCACCCTGGCGCTGTCGTTCGTGGCACCCCTGACCGGCCGCCAAGGAGACGGGCGCCTGGAAGCCCAGATCTTCCAGTCCTCCCATGCCGCAAACCTCCCCACCACCACGACGCTACCCCAGGGCGACCTCCTGTTCGAGATCTCCCATCGCTTCACGCCCGCCGTCTCCGAAGGGAGCGAGGCACTGTGGGGGCTCGACGGCCCGGTGATCAACCGTCTGGGCCTCGCCTGGGCGGCCACGGACGCCGCCCTCGTGGGTGCCCGACGGAGCAACCTGGACGACAATCTGGAGCTCTGGGCATCCGCCCGGCTGCTCGAGGGCGGCTCCGACCAGATCCCGTTCGCGCTGGGCCTCGCCGGCGCCTTCGCGGTGAACACGTCGACGCCGCAGGGGGTGGAGGACAACGAAACGCAGGCCTACGTCCAGGCGGTCCTGGATGTCGGGCTCGGGGAGTCGGTGGCCGTGGGCATCGTACCCACCTACGTCCGGAATCCGCGCATTCGCGACCTGGAGGCCGACGACGCCTTCGTGCTCGGGATGCACGGCCGGGTAACGATCACCGACGGTCTGGGCTTCCTGGCCGAGTGGATGGTCTCCGAGGAGCGGACGGGCCAGGCGTTCGACAGTGGCGCGTTCGGGCTGGAGATCCAGACCCGCGGACACTTCTTCAAGCTCCTCCTGACGAATCAGGTCCGGATGAACCCGTCCCAGGCGCTGGGGGGAGCCAGCGTGGAGTTCACCCCGGGTGAGTGGCGGCTCGGATTCAATATCACCCGCCGCATCCCGCTCTGACCGGGAGGGCGGCGGGGCCCGCTCAGAGCCCCGGTCCCAGGTACTCCAGGAGGAGGACGTACAGGACCCCCGCGATGGCGAGGACGGCAGCCATCTTGAGGAGCCGCTTGAGAAGCGCGTACAGGAGCATGGCGGACACCAACAGGGCCGGCATGAGGACGATGGGATTCGCCATGAGGAATTCGACGATGTCGTCCATGCGCGCTCCGGGGGGTTGAGGCGGCTCGAGCCGTGACTTCCGACTGCCAAAGTGGCGTCGGATCGCGTCGGGTGTCCAGTGTCGTCCGTACGCCCGGCCTGGTCTGGTGGCTTGGCGTGCCGCGCGGCCACCGCGTACGTTCCCCGCGCTTCGCGGCCTACGGGGGCGGGCCGGCCCGCGCGGTTCCGGGCGCCCGTCCCTGACGGCCGTTCCTGGGAGAACGCGCACGGAGGAAGGCTCTTGAGCACCACGCAGGCGACGCCCGCCGGCCACGCGGGGACCGGGACGTTCTTCGGCCACCCGCGTGGCCTCGCCACGCTCTTCTTCACCGAGATGTGGGAGCGCTTCTCCTACTACGGGATGCGTGCGCTCCTCACCCTCTTCATGACCACGGCCACCGTGGGGGCGAATCCGGGATTGGGATTCGACGTGGCCACCGCGGGCGCCATCTACGGCCTGTACACGAGCCTGGTATACATCCTGGCGCTGCCCGGCGGCTGGATCGCCGACAACCTGTGGGGGCAGAGGAAGGCCATCTGGGTGGGTGGTTGGGTCATCGCCGCCGGACACTTCACCATGGCGATCCCGGGAACGTTCCCGTTCTTCCTGGGACTCTTCTTCGTCATCTGCGGGACGGGGCTCCTCAAGCCCAACGTCAGCAGCGTGGTGGGGGAGCTCTATCCGGAGGGTGGCGCCCGGCGCGACGCGGGCTTCTCCATCTTCTACATGGGCATCAACCTGGGCGCGTTTCTGGGGCCCATCGTGACGGGATACCTGGGTGAGGGGTACCAGTGGCATTGGGGCTTCGGCGCCGCCGGCGTGGGCATGGTCCTCGGGCTGATCCAGTACCGCATGGGTGCCGCCTACCTGGGAGACGCCGGGTCGCTCAAGTCGTCCGAGCCAGAAGCGGTGCGTGTGAGCCTGGGGCGGCGGTTCTTCGGAGGCTTCGCCGCCGTTCTGGCGTCCACGGTCGCCTTCGGCTTTCTCGTGGCCTCCGGGGTGCTGCCCCTGACCCTCACCCAGATCGCTTCGGGGCTGGGATACGGGGTCCTGCTCATGGTCGCGGCGTACTTCGTCTACGTGTGGACCCTGGGCGGTCACACGCTGGAAGAGAACAGGCGCATGGCGGTGATCTTCTGGCTCTTCCTGCTGGTCGCCGTGTTCTGGTCGGGGTTCGAGCAGGCGGGAACGTCCCTCAACCTGTTCGCACGGGACCTCACGGACCGGACCATCCTGGGTCTGGAGATCCCGGCGTCCACCCTCCAGTCCATCAATCCGCTCTTCATCATCCTGCTGGCCCCCGCCGTGGGCTCGCTGTGGGTGGCCCTGGAGCGCAGGAACGCGGACCCGTCCATTCCAGCGAAGGCGGGGCTGGGGCTGGTGTTCCTGGCCGTGGGCTTCTTCGTCCTCGCCTGGGGTGCCGCCAACGCGACGCCGGACAGCCCCGTGTCTCCCGCGTGGCTGGTGGTGACGTACTTCTTCCACACCGTGGGCGAGCTGGCCATCTCCCCCATCGGGCTCTCGGCCATCACCAAGCTTTCGCCGGCGCGGCGGGTGGGGCAGATGATGGGGATCTGGTTCGTGGGAACGGCCCTGGGGAACCTGTTCGCCGGTCTGGTGGCGGGTCAGCTGGAGACGCTGGCACCCTTCGCGCTGTTCCGGACGGTGGCCATGATCACGGGCGCGGTGGGGTTGGTGGGCCTGCTCGCCAGTCCTTGGGTGAAGCGGCTACAGGGGAGACGATTGTAGCGGGCTGCCGTACGGGCGGGGGCGCCGAGAACCCGTGGGGCCTCGCCGTGGGATGGCGGTTCCCCTGGTTCAGCCGGTCCCCGAGTCCTGGAGTCGCTTGTACGCCACCAGGTGCTCCAGCGCCTCCGCGCGCTTCCCCTCGGCCTCCAGAAGGCGGGACAGATTGAAGTGCGCCTCCGCCAGCGAGCCGTCGAGCTGCAGCGCCGTCCGGTACGCCTGGGCGGCCTCCTCCGCCTTCCCCTGGTCTTCCAGCGCGACGCCTGCGTTGTAGGGTGCCCGGGCATCCCGGGGATCCGCTCGCTTGGCCCTGCCGTAGTGGACCAGGGCCCCGTCCAGGTCGCCCGCTTCGTGGAGCAGGCGTCCCAGGTTGAGGTTCGCCTCGTGGTGGGCCGGATCGAGGTCGATGGCCCTGCGGTACGCCGCTTCGGCTTCGGAAGGGGACACGGCCTCCAGGTCGAGGCCGGTGTCGTACCAATCGTCGGCGGTGGGATCCGACGGGGCCCCAGGCCGATCCAGTCCCCGGCGAACCACCGGCGCCGCCAGCGTGGCCACCTCCGCCACGGAGAAGTCCAGCGCAAGCTGACCCGAGCCCGGCTCCCACGTGGCGTCGGCATCGCGCACCACGACCCGGGTGCCCGAGACGGCGATGCGGACGCCGCTCAGGGGGCGTCCGTCGGGCAGCTGGGCTTTCAGCGCCTCGAGGGCCTCGCGGACACGACGGGTGGGAACCCGTTGGTCCAGAAGCTCCCGCGCCGCCCTGAGAAGGACGATGTCCTGGAAGGAGTAGAGATAGGCTCTACCCGACCCCCGCTCGGGGGTGAGAAGGCCCCTCCGGGTCCAATCCCGGATGCGTGACACGGGCACGTCCAGGATCTCGGAGACTTCGCGGGTGGTGTACCCTCTCACGGGAGACGGTCCGCCGACGTCAGCCGGAAGAAGCCTTCTTCCGCTTCGTCGTCTTCTTGCCGGCGTCCTTCTTCCCGGCGCGCGCCGCGGGCTTGCGACCCCCGTCGGACTCCTCGATGGAAGCCTTGAGGGCCGCCATCAGGTCGATGATCTGGGTCTTGGGCTCCGCCGCGGGCGCCGCTGTGATCTCCTGGCCCGCCACCTTCTGCTCGATGAGCTCGAGCATCCGGTCCCGCACCTCGTCCTTGAACGCCGATGGATCGAACTCCTCCGCGGCCGCCTGCTCGATGAGCTGAATCGCCAGCCCAAGATCGGCCTGGTTGACCTCGCCGTCCTCCAGAGGGACCTCGGAGAATGGGCGGATCTCGTCGGCGTAATAGAGCTGCTCCAGCAGCAGCCCGTCCTCGTGGGGCCGCACGGTCACCAGGTACTGCTTCCCCCGCGTGGCATGCTTGGCGAGGGCCACCCGGTCCGTCTCCTCGAGGGCCGCGGCCAGCAACCGATACGCGCGGGCTCCTCCTTTGTCCGGCCCGAGGTAGTACGCCTTGTTGAAGAACAGGCGTCCCACCGAGTCCGCCGGCACGAAGGCGACGATCTCGATCTCGTCGGACTTGGGCGCCTCCACCAGCTTCAGCTCGTCGTCGGTGAAGAGCACGTACTGGTCCTTGGCGAACTCGTACCCTTTCACGATCTCGTCCTTCGGCACCACGGTCCCGTCCGCCGGATCGATGTACTGCTGACGGACCCGGACGCCCCGCTCCTTCCAGATCATGTTGAAGGAGACGCGGCGAGACGACTCGGCGGTGGAGTAGAGCTTCACCGGGAGCGAGACGAGGCCGAAGGAGATGGTCGAGGTACCGATGGCGCGTGCGGACATGGTCGGAAACATATGGCGCCGCCGAGGGCCGGTGCAATGAAAAAAGCGGCGCGCGCGCACCTTGCCCGCGTCCGGGCGTGCGCTTCCCGGCCGACCCCCTAACTTCCCGGGCATGACGCCTTCGCAACCCTCCGAGAACAGGGATCGCCTCGCCGAGTATCGGGCGAAGCGCGACGCTTCGCGCACCCCCGAGCCATTCGGAGGACGGGTGCCGTCGGGAGGGCACGCGTTCGTGGTTCAGAAGCACGCGGCTCGGCAGCTCCACTGGGATCTCCGTCTCGAGCACCGGGGCGTCCTCCTTTCGTGGGCCATCCCGAAGGGGCCGTCGCCAGCCCAGGCCGACAAGCGCCTGGCCGTCCGCACGGAGGACCACCCGCTGGAGTATGCCGAGTTCGAGGGGGTCATTCCCGCGGGCGAGTATGGGGCGGGGGCCATGATCGTCTGGGACCGCGGCGTCTGGGTTCCCGAAGGGGACGTGGAGGAGGGGTTGGAGAAGGGCAAGCTCCTCTTCGAGCTCCGGGGCTACAAGCTCCACGGACTCTGGACCCTGGTGAAGACGAGGCAGGACGAGCGCTCCTGGCTCTTCATCAAGGAGCGGGACGCCTACGAGGACCCCGAAGGATCGACGGAGGGATATCCGGACGACTCCATCTACTCGGGGCTCACCGTGGAGGAGTTTCCCGACATCGACGCCAAGGCCGCCGCCCTCGCCGAGGAGCTGGCCGAGACGGGCGCAAGGGAGCGCCGCGTGCCCGTGGAGGCGGTTCGGCCCATGCTGGCCTCTTCCGAGGATCGCCCGTTCTCACGGGAGGGGTGGCTCTTCGAGCTGAAGTACGACGGGTACCGACTCCTGGCGGGCCGGGTTCATGGAGAGGCGCGGCTGCTCTCGCGGGCCGGAAACGACCTGACGGTCACCTTTCCCGAGATCGCGAGGGCCGTCCGCGGGCTGCCCTACGAGGGGCTGGTGCTCGATGGCGAGGTGGTGGTGTCCGGCCCCGACGGGAAGCCCTCGTTCGGCCTATTGCAGAAGCGCGGCAGGCTGACGCGTCCGCTGGATGCGCTTCGGGCCTCCTGGGCGCTTCCAGCCACCTTCTACGCCTTCGACCTCCTGGCCGTGGAGGGCTTCGACCTCCGAGGGCTCCCCCTCCGCCAGCGGAAGAGGCTCCTGAGGGACCTTCTTCCCAAGGTGGGCCCGGTGCGCTTCTCCGACCACGTGGAAGGGGACGGCGAAGCGGTGTTCGCGGGGGTGGAGCGCATGGGCCTGGAGGGCATGGTGGGGAAGGACGCCGACGCACCGTACCGGGGCGGGCGGAGCCGGAGCTGGGTCAAGGTCCGGCGCGAGCACGTGGACGACTTCGTGGTGGTGGGTTGGACCGATCCGGAAGGGAGCCGTAGCGGGTTCGGGGCCCTCCATCTGGCCCGCTGGGAGGGCGCGGACCTGCGGTACGCGGGCAGCGTCGGGACGGGGTTCAGAGAGGCCACGCTCCGCGAGATCGGCGCGCAGATGTCGGAGCTGGAGGAGCCCAGGGGGCTGGCGCTTCAGGGCCCGGCCCCCACCGGTTCGGCGCACCACTGGATCAGGCCCGAGCTGGTGGTGGAGGTGCGCTTCAAGGAGCGGACCGAGCAGGGGCTCTTGAGGCATCCCGTGTTCACCCGCCTGAGGACGGACAAGCCCCCGGAGGACTGCCGTGACGATCCGCCCGAGCTCCCGACCTCGTTCCCCGACCCCCAGCGGGTGGGGTCGGCGTCAACGGATGCCAGGCCGCGGTTCACCAATCTGGACAAGGTTTTCTGGCCGGAGGAAGGATACACCAAGGGCGATCTGGTGGCGTACCATCGGCAGGTGTCGGCCTGGATGCTCCCGTACCTCGAGGACCGGCCGCTGGTGATGACGCGCTATCCCGACGGCATCCACGGGAAGTCGTTCTTCCAGAAGGACGCACCGCCGCACGCGCCGGAGTGGATCAGGACCCTCACGGTGTGGAGCGAGGGGTCCGAGCGTGAGCTCTCGTAC
>CAYGKI010000182.1:0-6676 GCA_964350235.1 uncultured Gemmatimonadaceae bacterium
CTGTGGCCCAGCGCCGACCGGCGGAAGGGCGCTCTCGCTCCCGTGGAGGAGCGTGAACGGACGGAGCCGGCCCCCGCCGGCGCCGCCGGCTGACGTCCGGGGACCCCAGGTGACCTTGCTGTTGGGTGTGGCGCTGGTGAGCGCGGCCGTCATCATGTTCATCGTCCAACCGGTGGTGAAGGGGATGCATGCGTCCCTGGAGCGGGAGGATGACGAGCTCACCGACACCGAGGCGCGAAAGCGGGTGGCGCTCCTGGCGCTCCGGGACGTGGAGTACGACTTCCTCGCCGGCAAGCTGGACGAGGACGACTACCGGGCCATGAAAAGCGAGCTCACCGCCGAGGCTCTGGCGGGGCTGGAAGCCGACGAGGCGGCCCGCGCGGAGGGCGGCGGGACTGCCACCGCCTCGGCCACGGAAGATCTCGAACAGGAGATCGCCCGCATCCGCGAGCACATCAAGAGCGGTCTCGTCTGTCCGTCGTGCGGCTATCAGAACGAGGAGGGGAGCCGCTTCTGCTCCTCCTGCGGCACGGCCCTCGGCGAACGGGCGGCCGGCTGAGGCTCCGGGCCGTGACGGAGCCCGCCGCCGAAGTCACCGTCGCCCCGCCGGCTCACCTCCGGGTCCTCGAGGCGCGCGGGCTGGTGCGGGAGTACGGTGCCGCCGTCGCCGTGGCCGGGGTGGATCTGAGTCTCGGTCGCGGGGAGTTCCTCTCCATCTTCGGCCCGAACGGTGCGGGAAAGTCCTCGTTGCTGGGGATGTTGTCCGGAGCGCTCAGGCCGTCGGCGGGATCGGTGCGGGTCATGGGGCACGCGCTGGACGACCGGAACGAGGACTGGCGCCGCCACATCGGCGTGCTGTCCCATCGAGGCTTCCTGTACGGTCATCTCACGGCCGAAGAGAACCTCAGGTTCTACGGGACCCTGTATGGCCTCCCCGACCTGAGCCAACGCGTGGCGGAGCAGCTTCGGCGGGTGGGGCTGGAGGGCAGAGCCGGCAGCCGCGTGCGCGCCCTGTCGCATGGAATGCGGCAACGCCTCTCGCTGGCGCGGGCTCTGCTCCACGATCCGGACCTGGTGCTGCTCGACGAGCCCTACACCGGGCTCGATCCGTCGGCTGCGGCGCTGCTCCGGGGGGTCCTCACCGAGCTGCGTGACGGGCATCGTACCGTGGTGATGGTCACGCACAACCTCCACGAAGGCCTGGAGATGGCCACCCGCATCGTGGTCCAGGTAGCGGGCAAATTCGCCTGGGAGGGGTCACGGGTGGACGCCGGCGACGATTTCGAGCTGGAGTACCACCGGATCGTAGAGGATCACGCTTGAACGTCTACCTTCGCCAGGTATGGATCGTCCTCTGGAAGGATGCCGTCCTCGAGCTCCGGACCCGGGAGCGGCTGGCGTCCATGGGGGCGTTCGCCGTGCTCGCTGGCGTGCTTTTCAGCTTCGCCATCGATACCTCACGCGTCAGGCCGCAGGACGTTGCCGCCGGGCTGGTCTGGATCACCATCGTCTTCGGCGGGCTCCTGGGCATAGGACGGACCTTCCACCTGGAAGCCCAGGACGATGCCTTGCAGGGGGTGCTCCTCTCGCCGGCGCCCAAGGACGCCATCTTCCTCGGGAAGGTGGTGGCCAACTTCGTTCTGCTGTTCGCGGTCTCGGTCCTGGTCCTGGGTGTGTTCGCCCTCTTCTTCGGCCTGACGCTGGGATCGCACCCCTACGCCCTCATCGGCGCCCTGGCCCTGGGATCCCTCGGGTTCGTGGCGCTGGGCACCCTCTTCAGCGCGGTGACGGCGGGGACCCGCATGGGGGAAACGCTGTTGCCCATTCTCGTGTTTCCGCTACTAGTTCCCATGGTGGTGTTCGGCGCCGGCGCGACGGGTCGCTTGTTGGCTGATCGCCCCCTGGCCGAAGTGGCGGGTAATCTCAGGATGCTCGGTGCCTTCGCCCTTGCGGCTGTGGCGGCGGGCGCCGTGCTTTTTCGATTCGTCGTGGAGGACTGATGACCATTTCCGGGATGAGACGGGCGGGGACGTCGCTCACCGTGCTCGGCCTGCTCGGCCTCGTGTTCGTCTACTGGCTGGCGTTCTTCTGGGTGTCCACGGAGGTCAACCAGGGGGTGGCGCAGCGCATCTTCTACGTCCACGTGCCCGCGGCGTGGACCACGTTCCTTGCGTTCGGACTCTGTGCGCTGGTGAGCGGCATGTATCTCTGGCTCCGTGACGAGCGGTTGGACCGGGCCGCGGTGGCCGCCGCCGAGGGCGGCATGGTCTTCGCGACCATCATGCTCACCACGGGCCCGCTCTGGGGCCGCATCGCGTGGGGCACGTACTGGACCTGGGAGCCGCGCCTCACGCTGACCCTCCTGCTGTGGTTCATCTTCCTGGGCTACTGCATGGTTCGTAGCTCCAGCGAGAATCCGGAGAAGGGGAAGCGTTTCGCCGCGGTGGTGGCCATTGTCGGCGCCCTGGACATCCCGTTCATCCACCTCAGCGTCCTCTGGTTCCGATCGCTTCATCCCCAACCCGTGGTCATGAAGCCGGAGGGCCCCACGCTCCCCGGCGACATGCTCACCTTGCTCATGGCGAGCCTGGGCGTCTTCACCGTGATCTTCTTCGGGCTCTTCCTGCTCCGTTACGCCCTGGAAGCGCTCCGGGCGAGCCTCGACGAGCGTGCCCGCCGCGCCTCCGTTCCCGTCAGCTTCTGAGTCTTCCATGAAACGGATTCCGTCCTTGCTCCGAGTCATCGCCTCCATCCCGCCGGCCTTGGGCGCGTGGGCGCTGCTGGTGGTCACCGCGACGCCCGCCTGGGCTCAGGAGGCAGCCATGCCCGCCGCCGGGCTGGCACGTCAGAGCCTTCGGCCCTACTGGCACGTCTTCATCGCCTATGCCATCGCCATCGTGCTCGTCCTGGCGTGGGTGGTCTCCATCTCGCGTCGTCTCCGCGACGTCGAGGACCGTCTGGACGGGTAGGGCGCCCATGCGGCTCGCCCCGGCTCCCGCCGTAGCCACCCTCCTGCTGGCATGGGCGGGCGCCTTGCATGCACAGGCGCCCACCGTGGGGCCGACGCTCCGCTACGGCTCGGGCCTGCTGGACGTGCCCGTGGCTTCGGTGGTGCCACACCTGACGGTCCGTGCCACCTATTCGGGCTTCTGGACCGACCTGGATCGGACGCCGCTGCTCGATGCGTCCGGAGACGTGGTGGGCTACGGGTCCGGGCGCTCCGCATACCACGACGACGGCTCGGTGAGCGTCGGGCTGTTCGATCGAGGGGAGGTGGGGCTGTCCCTCCAGTCCCTGGGTGACGCCGCGTCCGGCGGCAACATGGTGGGCCTGTTCGGCAGGCTGAACGTCTTCCAGCCCAGGGGGCAGGGGATCGGGTTCGCGGTGGGTGGCCGCTACGTGACCCGTACCGAGTTCTCGGACGGGATCGTGCGTGCGTCGGGTCGCCTGGGGTTTCCCGATCCCAGGCTGGTGCGGCGCTTCGAGGGCTCGGACAAGGCCATGTGGACGCGTCGCGGATTCCCGAGAACGATCTCACCCTGTCCCTGGGATGGGGCGGAGGGATGTGCCGGGGAAGCTCGGGGACCGAGCTCTACGGCGACGGTTCGAACGGTTGGTTTCTCGGGGCCTCCTCCCATTGGAGCCTGGGCGCCAGCTCGGTTCTCCAGGTCATGGCGGAGCACAATGGCTTCGACGTCAACATCGGAGCCCAGTTCGAGACTCGAGGAGCTCGGGTGGGCCTGCACGCGCTCGGCGTGAACCATCCCAGGCCTCCCGGCGGGTATTGGTCCGAGTACCGCTCGCCAAAAGTCGGCTTCTCCGTTTCCGTGTCCGTATGTCCCGAGGAGCGTCGCCTACGCTGTACGCCGCGCCTCATGGAGCGCGTGGAGCCTGACACCATCTGGATCCCACCGCCGCCCCCGGACACCATCGTGGTCGGCGAGACCGCCGCGCCGACCCCCGTGGGCCAACCGGCGTCGGTGTGCCTGTCCACGGGCCAGAACGCGCCCATACGGATCACCGAAGCCGGCGACACGCTCGTGGGGCCGTCCGGTACACCCATCTCCGACCTCCGGCCCGTGGTGGACTTCGCCGGTGGATACGCACGGGGCGCGGAGTGGTACGAGCGGGGCGGCGAGATCCTGTTCGAGGGGGAGCGCTTCGTGCCCATGGGCGAGCCCTTCGACGTGGACTGCGGCCAGGTGCTCCGGGTGGGGTCGTATCAAGGGGTGCCGGTGTTCGCGGATCGGGCCGCCGTCCGGCCCATCGAGGTGCTCTTCGTGCCCGTCGCCCTCGGGGTGTGGCGGCGGTTCGAGCACCCACAGGACCTGGCCTTGTCCCCCTGGAGACGCTTCACGCCGGCGTCGGGCGATTCTATCCTGAAAGGGGAAGCGCTTACGCCGCTGTCCCCACGTGGAAGAACCCTCCAACGATTTCAGAGGAAATAGATCATGATCCGTTCAGCTGGGGCCACGGCCCTCCTTCTCATGCTTCTTCCCGCGGTGGGCCAAGCCCAGGACGCCGAGGGCTTCACCTGGACGAACGCCACCGAGGTCAGCTACGTGTCCACGGGTGGCAATGCTTCGTCCACCACGTTCGGCCTCAAGGGAACCCTGGAGGGGACCGGCGGCCCCAACGCGTTCAAGTTCGAGGTGGGCGGCGTCCGGGCGTCGTCGGACGTCACGTCGCGCCGCGCCGTCGGCACGGCCGGGGACTTCGAGGTCGTGGAGACGGTGCGCTCCGAGACCACGGCGGAGGCCTACTTCGCCCGGGGACGGTACGACCGGTCCTGCGGGGTGGGCTTCGGCTTCGCCGGCGCAGGTTGGGAGCGGAACACCTTCTCCGGGATCCAGAACCGGTACCAGGCGGTGGGTGGATTGGGCCGCGCCTTCATCGACGGTGACACGGGTCACTTCAAGGCCGACGTGGGTCTCACGTACACGATCCAGAAGGACGTGGACCCCACGCCCGGAGCCGACGACGGGTTCGGCGGTTACCGGCTCTCCGCGGAAGCGGTGAGGGCCATCTCCGAGACGTCCCGCTTCCAGAGCGAGCTGGTCTTGAACAACAGCTTCTCCAACTCCGACGACGTCCGCGTGGACTGGTTGAACTCCCTGTCGGTGGCGGTGAACTCCACGCTCGCCCTGAAGACCTCCCTGCAGCTGCTGTGGGACAACGTCCCCGCCCTCATCAGCGTGCCGCTGGAGACCACGGGGGGAACCCCCACCGGGACCGACGTGCTCACGCCCAGCGACGACCTGGATACGGTCCTGACGCTCACGCTGGTCATCACGCTCTGACGTGAGCCCCGGAGACGGGTCGGCTGGGGTCCATGCCCCTCCGGCCCGTCTTCACCGGCGGATCCGGACCACGCCCTCCTGGGCCACCGAGGCCACCAGATCCCCGTCGCGGGTGAAGAACGTTCCCCGCGAGAAGCCGCGGCCCGCCCCCGAAGACGGGCTCTCCACCACGTAGAGGAGCCATTCGTCGAAGCGGAACGGGCGGTGGAACCAGATGGCATGGTCCAGGCTGGCCACCATGACGTTGGGATCGCGGAACGTGACGCCGTGCGGCCTGAGCGCAGCGCCCAGAAGCCCATAGTCCGAGGCGTAGGCCAGGATGGCCTGATGAAGCAAGGAGTCGTCGGGAAGCGCGCCGACCGTCCGCATCCAGTAACGCTGCTTGGGGGCGCGCCGCTCCGGCTGGAACGGGTCCTCCGGGTCCACGGGACGAATGTCCAGGACGCGGTCCTGGGTCAGCACGCTCCGCTTCCCCTTGGGGATCTGCTCGGCGTGCTCGCGGATGACGTCCAGCTCGTCGCGCAGGTCCTCGGGCGCCACCGTGGAGCGCATGGACATCTGGTGCTCCACCCCCTCCTCCCGGCGGTGGAACGACGAGGACATGTTGAAGATGGCCTCTCCGTGCTGGATGGCCGTGACCCTGCGGGTGCAGTAGCTCCGACCGTCTCTCAGGCGATCGACGAAGTAGACCACCGGAGCCGCCAGGTCACCTTCCAGGATGAAGTACCCGTGCATGGAGTGGCACGGCCGGTCCTCATCCACGGTCCGACGGGCCGCCACCAGGGCTTGCGCCAGCACCTGCCCGCCGAAGATGCGGCCCGTGCCGATGTCCCGGTTGCGCCCTCGGTAGATGTTGTGCTCGATGACCTCCAGGTCCAGGAGGTCCACCAGCTTGCCGACGGTGGATTCCACGGTCAGAACCAGCCTTTGTGCTTGAAGTAGCCCACCATCCCCAGGGCAACGGCAGACATGAAGCCGAGGAGGGCGGGGTAGGCCCAGGGTATCGTGAGCTCCGGCATGTGGGTGAAGTTCATCCCGTAGAGGCTGGTGAAGAACGACAGCGGGATGAAGATGGTGGCGATGATGGTCAATACCTTCATCACCTCGTTCATCCGGTTGCTCACGTTGGAGAGGTGGAGGTCCATGGCCGCAGCCAGAAGCTCGCGCAGGGATTCCACCGTATCGATCACCTGGACGGCGTGGTCGTGGACGTCCCGCATGAAGACACGGGTCTCCTCGGTGATCCTTGCCATGTCCCCGCGATACATGGGACCCAGCGCGTCCCGTAGCGGCCAGACCGCGCGGCGGATCACCAGCGTCTCCCTGCGCAGCTCGTGGATGTGGTGGACGATCTGGGTGCCGTCGTCGGTGAGCGC
>CAYGKI010000183.1:0-6670 GCA_964350235.1 uncultured Gemmatimonadaceae bacterium
TGACCTGCTCGGGGTAGGTGGGCCTCATGAAGCCGTCGTCCAGCTCGCTCACCGGCTTGAGCCGGCCGTCCCGCAGCGCCGCCAGGAAGCTGGGTGACGGACGGTGCCCCCAGGCCGGCCGGGCCTTCCGCTGCTCGTGGACCGCGAGGCCTTCGGAGAACCACCTGGGCACGCGGTGGTCCGTCATGTGGAGGTGGAACGTGTGGGCCAGCTCGTGCCAGAACACGGAGGCCCAGTTGTACTCGCCGAGGGTGCGGGCCGAGGGGGCGTCCATCACCACCACCGGTCCGAAGCTCACGCCCAGGGCTCCCAGTCCGGCCTCCCCGAGGGTGCGGACGGAGAAGTCGGCGTGGCTGGGGTACAGCTCCACGCGGATGGGGCCTTCCGGGCGCACCCCGTAGCGTGCTGCCAGAGCGTCGTAGGCCTCCTCGGCCAGAGGCGCCAGATAGGTGGCCAGCAGCTCTGCCTCGTCGCTCCGCATGAAGAGCTGGAAGCGTGGGGTCTCCACCACCTCGAAGCGCTCGAAGGAGTCCAGCAGGTCCAGCGTGTTCTTGAACCAGGGATTGAAGGGGTCGCCGGTGAAGGCTCGCTCCAGCGCCTCCCTGCCCGCGGGAATGTCCCCGAGGCGCAGGCGGTTGAGGCCCAGCAGCCCCCAGGCCTCCCAGGACGCCGAGTCCAGCCCCACCGCCGCCCCCGCCCGCTCGGCGGCCTGCTCGTAGCGCCGGGTCTGGACCGCCAGCTCGGCCAGGGTGGCGTCCATCTCGGCGTAGCGGGGGTTGAGGGCCAGGACCCGCGCGCGGGTCTCGCGGAAGGCGCCGTCGTCCCCGCTCATCGCGTGATGGGCGGCCAACGCCGTGAGCGCGGGAAGGGAGGTGGGATTCACCTCCAGACCTCGCTGGATCTCGCGCAGCGCCTCGTCGCGGTCTCCTCGGCTCAGGAGCTGCCTGGCGCGGAGGGCGCGGGCCTCCACGTGATTCGGATTCACGTCCAGAAGACGGCCCAGCACGTCGGCCGCCTCAGCGGAGCCGTCGAACTCCAGGGAGCGTGCCATGCCGAACAGCGCGCCCGGGTGGTTGGGGTTCACCGCGAGCACGGCTTCGTACTCCGTCTTGGCCTCCGGGCTGGAGTACTTGTCCAGGAACAGGTCGCCGGCCCGGACGCGGGCCTCATGGTAGCCAGGATCCCGGGATGCGGCCTCGTCGAAGGCCCTCAGGGCGTCCTGGAAGAGGTCGGGCTCCTCTCGTCCAAGGAACGCCACCGCCTCCCCCACGGCCACCAGCGCCGGCGCCCCCAGCCGTCCACCGGACGCGTTGTAGACGTCGATGAACCTGTCGTACCGGCTCGTGGCGCCGGCGATGTCTCCTCGGTTGAAGGCCGACCTGGCAAGCGCCGCTTCGGCGGGAAGGCTCCAGGCACCGCCCGCGGCGGTGGCCGCCTCGAGGGCCGCCTCCGCCTCGTCCCTGGCCCCGGTCCGCAGAAGCGCCTGTCCCAGGTGGTAGCCCACCGCGCCCGGGTCGGGAGCGTCCCGCCCGATCTCCACCGCCCGTTCGTAATCGCCGGTGGCCAGGAGGGCCTCCATGAGGCCCCTGCGGGCGGACGCGTCGGACCGGTCCGCCCGCACGGCCCTGGTGAACTCCGCCACGGCGGCTTCGTAGTCCCCGGACCGGAGGGCCAAAACGGGGTCGGTCTGCGCCGCGGCGGGGCGCACCGGCGAGAACATCGCCAGGAGGAGGAGGAATCCTCCGGCGCGGTAGGGCGCGAAGGTTCGCGGTGACGTCCGGTGACTCACGAGACGCCCCCTCCGGCTTCCTCGATCTGGCGGTTCTTCAGGGCCAACTCCACCAGGAGCTCTTCCATGCGGGCGAGGTAGAGGTCCTCGTCCATGGACCCCGACAGGCCGCGAAGCTCTTCGATGCGACCCTGGATCTCCGCCCGCTCGGCGTAGAGTCGGGCCAACGTGGGGTCGTCGGTCTCCGGGAGATCCGTCGCGACCCGACCGCCGAAGGCGAACGCGCTGGCCAGGCGGCCGTCGGACGTGTCGGCACCCGCCTCGTGGGTGCCCGTTCCGTCGCCGTCATCATCCAGGACGGCATGCTCGGTCTGGATCTGGTTCTCGGTCTGGTAGCCGCGCGCCACCTCGTCCCGGGCATAGGTGAAAGCCTCCAGCAGCGAGACCCGCCCGTCCCGGTCGATGTCCGCGCCGTCCTCCGCCAGAGCCACCACGAAGTGCTCGCCGAAGCGGGTGGCGTTCAGCTCCCGGCCGCTACGCGTGGCGGTGATCACGATCCGCGCCGGGCCGGCCAACGGCTCCACGAACGCTCCGCTCCCGCTACCCGTGTGGACGATGGCCACCGTCGACGCGCCGAAGGGCGTCAGCGCGGCCTCCAGGTCCTCCGGCCCGACATCGGGACCGGGGAGGTTGAAGGCCACGCCCCCCGGTCCGGACGTGCCGTGCCCGATGAGGACGATCATGGTCCGGTCCGACGGCCCCGATGCCTCGGCGAACCGCGTCAGCGTAGCCACCAGATTCTCGCGGGTGGCGCGCTCGTCCATGGCCTCCGGGTCCAACTCCACCCGCTCCCCGAGGTACACGACGTCGGACGGGTCGAGCCCGTGCCGGTCGATGAGCGCATCATGGAGCGCTCGACCCTGCTCGTGGAACTCCTGACGGAACTCCGCTGTGCCCCCGAGCCCCACCACGATGAGGGCGCGGGTGCGGGTCTGCGCCTCCACGATGGTGGCGCCCGCCAGGAGCGTGACCACGGCCATGGGCCATGGGATGAGGGAACGCCAGGTACGGACCGGAGACGGGGGGCTCATGCCAGTCCCCGGATCCGGCGGAAGGCCCACTCGCTCCCCATGAGGAGCAGCATGAGAAGGAACAGGATGGGCATGTCCCAGAGGTCCCGGTCCTCCACCAGGGTCACGCCGGCGCCGGTGACCGAGATGTCTTCGGGGAGGGACGAGACGGTCTCGGGCGTGTAGGACTGCCCCCCGGTCTCGGCCGCGACGCGCTGCAAGAACGCCGTCCTCCGTCCGGCGCCGAAGAACTCCTCGTCGCCCGGCCCGGCCCGGAAGTAGGTGCGTGACGTGCCCAACGTCGCCCCGTCCCGCTCGGCGACGATCTCCACCTCGTACTCGCCCTCTTCCGACGGTCTCAGCTCACCGGCGTACTCGCCGTCCCGCTCTACGGTCCATCCCAGCGGTACCTCCTCGATGGCGCCGGTGGGGGTGGTCACCCTCGCCACGACGTCGGCGTCGTTCACCTCGATGTAGGTCGAGTCGGCGATGGTGGCGGTGAGACGCAGCGCGCTTCCCGGGTCCACCCGCTCGCGGTCCACGGTCGCCGCCACCGGGGTGGGCACGCCGTCCACCAGCCACCGGAGCATCTGCTGCCAGAACGACTCGTGGCTCCGATCCTCCACGGGCACGTCGGCGTGCATCTGCCAGAGCCAGGAGTCCTGGACGGTGAAAGCCGCCGCCTTCCCCCGCCCGTAACGCTGGAACGCCAGCACGACCTGATCCTCGGTCATGTCCGGGGACGCCCCGGTGAGGAGCGCCGTCGCGCCGGGCTTGGTGTCGGTAATCCGGTTCACGATGGTGAGGGGAGGGAGGGCGCTCCATCGGTCCGATACCTGGTCCAGCGCGGCGTCGAGCTGAACCGTCGGGTGGGACAGCCCGGCGGGCGTGGGGCGGACGGCCACCTCCGTGAAGAAGCCGTCCGAACCGGATGCGGGAAGGCCCAGCACCACGGGCATGACGTCCTCCACGGGCGTGCCGGCCCAACCCCCTTCCGCGAAGGCGCTCCGCCCCCCGAGGAACAGGAGACCACCGCCCCGTTCGGAGACGAAGTCCGCGATCATGCTCAGCTGGTCGTAGGTGAAGTGGGACGCCTCCACGCTGCCGAGGATCAGCCCCCGATACCGGTATAGCTCCTCCCGGCTGGTGGGGAAGCCGAACTGGAGCTCGGTGCTGTCCGTGACGGAAAGCCGCAGGAACTTGCTCTCCGCGGTCCGCTGGAGGATCACCAGCTGAAGGTTCTCGTCCTCCTCCACCGCCCGGCGGGTGAACTTCACCTCGAAGCGGGGCTCCCCTTCGAAGTAGAGGATCTTCTCCCGCTGGCCCTGGACTTCCACCAGGACCTCACGCGCGTTGTTGCGGGCGACGCGCTCACCGGGCTGCGGGGGGATACGGAAGCGGACGCGGTGCGGGCCGCCTTCCCCCAGCTGTAACGATACCCGGGCCACTCCGGGCTCGCCGTCGGGCCCCAGCTGGATGGTCTCCTCGGAGAGGATACGGAGATCGTCCTCGACGATGAGGGGCACGGGGCCCTGGCCCATCCCGTGCTGGGTCACCATGACGTCCACCAGCACCGTGCTCCCTTCAAGGATCTGCCTGGGAAGCTCGACTCGACCCACCTCGATGTCCGGCCGGATGACCTCCTCGCCCAACCCTACCGTGAACACGGGCACGCCCGCGGCCTGAAGCGGGACCAGCGCCTCGGCGATGGGCCGGTCCCCAGTGTCGGCGCCGTCGGTCACGACGACCAGGCCCGAGAGGGGGACCCCCGAGAGCTCCTGGCGGGCGGCGTCCAGGGCGGTGGCCAGGTCGGTCCTCGGCCCGGCGAAGCCCAGCTCCGCCGGGGATGCCACGCGCCGGGCCACGTCCGAGAACCGGAAGTAGCGAAGCACGAAGCCCTCGGCCAGCTGGTCCACGAGGGTGTTGTCCCCCGGCATGAGCTGAGACGATACGAAGGCGTTCCGGGGTGTTCCGTCCTCGTCGGCGAGGCTCATGCTGCGGGAATCGTCGATGAGCACACCGAGGAAGTTCTGCTGCGGCACCACGGTGGAGACGACGAGCGTGGGCTGGAGGAGGCCGAACACCACCAGCCCGAGCAGCCCCAGGCGCAGCCCCGCCATCACTCCGCGCTCCGTGGGTGTGCTCCGCCCCCGGGCGACGGCGTAGGTGGCGATGGCCCCGAGCGCCAGGACGCCACCGACCAGCACCAGGATTCGCACCCCGGTGGACGCGGCGAAGGTGAAGTCCCCCTGCTGGAAGACCAGGGGACGGTACTTGAACAGGAACTCGAAGAGGCCGCTCATGCGTACCCGCCGAAGCCGACGGCCCGGCTCCCCCGACCCGCGCTCCTGTCTCCGGGGAGGGGACCAGTCGACTGGCCGGCTCGGGGTCTACGCGTCATGAACGGCGTCCGGAGAAGGGCGTGAAGCGCGGTGTTTTTCCTACGGCGGGGTACGAGGAAGGTTCCTGGGAGACCCGGTACCCCCCGCGGGCGTTAAAACCGATGGGCGTCGTCACTCGTAGGGGGTGGTGCGGGCCGCGGCAAGAGCCCGAACGATTCGCTGACATTCCATGCCGTGAGAACGAGGACATCATGACCGTCGCATCGAGGAACGTGACCTTCCGCGACTTCGCCATCTTCCAGCTCAAGCTCCTGCTCGACGGGTTCAAGGACATCCTCGTCTTCAACCTTTCCATCGGCGCCATGCTCATCGACTTCCTCTCCGGGCGAGGAAAGCGACCCAGGGTGTTCTACTCCGTGCTCCGGGCCAGCGAGCGGTTCGACGCCTGGCTGAATCTCCACGGGGTGGTGGAGCGGATGGACTCGGAGGGTGGGGATGATGGGCTGTTCGGCGCCAGCGAGGCCGGCTCCGACACACTGGTCGGCCGTCTCGAGCAGTGGGTTCGGGGCGGTGATGTGCCTCGTGGGGGGCGTGAGGTGAGCTGATCGGTCTCCGGCTTGCGCGCGGGTCGCGAGCGGCCCGACCTTCACGGCGTGCTCCGGCGGTGGGCACGCGAGCCGGGGTTGGGGAGGGGGCCAACGACTCCACGGACCCGGCCGATTCGGCTCCTGTATCCGAGTTTGGGGAGGTCCCTCATGCGGCCCACGTCGACGGCTCTGTTCCTTTTCTCCGTGCTGGCGCCCTCCCTCGGCGCGCAGGACGCGCCTCCGGCCATCACCTCGGAAGATTATGCGCGGGCCGAGCGGCTTCTGGCGCAGAACACGGGTCCCCTGGTCCTGGGCGCCGACATCCGGCCCACCTGGCTCGGTGACGGCCGCTTCTGGTACAGCGTCCGCGTGGAAGGCGGCGTGGAGCACATCATGGTGGATCCGGTGGCGGGGACCCGGGCGCCGGCGTTCGATCATGCGCGGCTGGCCGCCGCGCTCACCGCGGCCACCGGGCGTGACTTCGAGCCTCTGGCCATCCCTCTCACGTCGTTCGTTCCCGAAGCGACGACGGCGCGCGTCGGGCTCCGAGGTGGGGACTACCTGGCGTGCGACCTCGCCGCCTACCGGTGCTCCGCCGCCGCGCCGCCACCCACGGGCATTTCGGCCGAGGTGCTCTCCCCCGACGGTCGGCGGGCGGCGTTCATACGAGATCATGACCTGTGGATGCGCGACCTCGCGACGGGGGACGAGACCCGGCTGACCCGTGACGGCGTCCAGGACTTCGGATACGCCACCAACAACGCCGGGTGGGTGCGCAGTGATCGTCCCGTGCTGAAGTGGTCCCCGGATTCCCGCCGTATCGCCACGTTCAAGCACGACGGGCGGGGCGTGGGGATGATGTACGTCACCTCCACCAACGTGGGTCACCCGGAGCTCGACGCCTGGTGTTACCCCCTTCCCGAGGACTCGGTGATCTTCCGC
>CAYGKI010000184.1:0-6664 GCA_964350235.1 uncultured Gemmatimonadaceae bacterium
CCCGGAAGCGCCGGTGGCAGTTGGTGCATTCGATGAGCGGGTCCGTGAAGCCCTCCACGTGGCCGGAGGCCTCCCACACCCGGGGATGCATGAGGATGGCCGCGTCGAGGCCCTCGATGTCGTCCCGGCGGTGCACCATGGCGGACCACCAGAGGTCCTTCAGGTTCCGCTTGAGCTCCACCCCCAGGGGGCCGTAGTCCCAGACGGATCCGGTGCCGCCGTAGATCTCCGAGGACTGGAAGATGTATCCACGTCGCTTCGCCAGCGACACGAGCTTGTCCATGAGATCGGCGTTGGCCATGGGGGTGCCTCGGAATCCCTTGAATAATGCGGTCTTGTAGGGTGGGTGAACCGGCGCGAAAGGTACCCGGGGCCGATGTACCGATCAACGGCAAGCGCGTCGGCCACCCCGCACCCGTGCACCCGGGAGCCCTCCCGCGCGAACCCCCATGCGCCACCGGGGTAGCAGTTTCGTGAAGGCGGCCCCCTGGCCGCGGACGACCATGGTACCCGAGGATCAGCGTGACCAAGATCACTTTCACGGATCGCGCCCGCGAGATGGTGCGCTCCTTCCTGTCCGACAGCGAAGCCGACCAGGAAGCGCTCCGGATCAGCATCGCCGGCGACGGACCGTCGCCACGGTTCGACCTCTCCCTGGTCCGCGAGGAGGACCGGGCGGAGAACGAGGTGGAGCTGGAGGGCGAGGGCTTCGGCGTCCTGGTGCGTGAGGACCACGCCCAGCGCCTGGACGGAGCGACCGTGGACTACGTGGACCGCGTCAACGAGAGCGGGTTCGAGGTGCGGCTCGCGGAGTCGGCCAAGCCCGCTCGACCCGAGACGCCGCCCAGCGGTCCCATCGCCGACCGCGTGCGGGAGGTCCTGGACAGCCAGGTCAATCCTGCCATCGCGGCGCACGGAGGCGTGATCTCGCTGGTGGATGTGCAGGACCACGACGTGTACGTGGAGATGAGCGGCGGGTGCCAGGGGTGTGCCCTGTCCCGCATGACGCTTCGCCAGGGTGTGGAGCGCATGCTGAGGGAGGCCGTGCCCGAGCTGGCCGTCGTTCATGACGTGACCGACCACGAGTCGGGAGAGAACCCCTACCTGTAGGCCATGCAATGAACCCGCGAGCGAGCCGTCTGGGCCTCGCCGCGGCGATCCCGATCCTCTTCGGACTCGCCGGCGGCGCAGGGGCCCAGGCGTGCCCGCACGCGTGCGTCGGTCCTCCTCGGGGTGCCATCCTGGCTGCGGGGGGTGGGGCGCTGGGCGACGAGATCTACCGGGAGTTCCTGCGGCTCGCAGGGGGCCCCTCGGCCCGCATCGTGGTGATCCCCACCGCCGGTGACGAGCACGCCGGGCACGACGGGTGGACGGCCATCGAGCGATTGCGGGCCGTAGGCGCCCAACAACTCGAGGTCCTCCATACCCGGAGCCGCGCGGTGGCCGACCTGGAGGCCTTCGCCGCCCCTCTCCGAGAAGCGAATGGCGTCTGGCTGTCCGGAGGGAAGCAGTGGCGCCTCGTCGACGTGTACCTCCACACCCGCACGCACCTCGAGCTCCAGCGCGTGCTCGAGCGCGGCGGCGCCATCGGCGGGAACTCGGCCGGCGCCTCGGCCCTGGCCTCCTTCCTGGTGCGTGGCGGCGCTGAGAACGACGTGATCTCGGCTCCGGGCCGCCAGGAAGGCTTCGGATTCCTCCGCGACGTGGCCATCGACCAGCATCTGGTAGCGCGCGCGAGGGAGACGGACATGCTCCAGATTCTGGAGGAACGGCCGGACCTGCTGGGCATCGGGCTCAACGAAGGCTCGGCCCTGGTGGTGACCCATGACCTGGCCCGCGTCATCGGCAAGCCCGTGGCCATCTACGACGTCACCGACCCCTCCGTCCTCATCCCCCTCCGGTGGCTGGGGCCCGGCGACATCTACGACCTGGCCAGCCGACGCGTGGTCTACGACGACTTCCGGGAGGCCCCGCCGCTGGTCCGCCCGTAGCGAACCGGGCCGGGCGTCAACGGATACCGGTTTCCCGGATCCTCTGCAGGACGACGGTGTTCAGCCGCTCGCGCGACACCCGGTCCAGCGTGCCCAGACGGTCCAGGGCGTTGGTGATCTCCTCCACCAGGGCCCACATCTCGTCGCCGATCTCCTCGGTGGCCGGCACCGCTTCCTCCACCGGATTCCCGGCGAAGCCTCGGGCCGGGGTGTACTGGATCTGGTCCTCGTTGGCGACGAGGAAATCGTGCAGGCTGAGCGCGGCGCCCGCCAAGGCCTCGAGGAGATCGTACGTCCGTGCCCGCTCCGGCTGGGTGGCGAGGAAGCCCGAATCGGCTCGCTCCACGATGACGGGGACGGCATCGGGGCCGACGTCGCTGGCACTCGCCAGGTCGACGTACGCGTCGTGGAACGCCTGGGCCTCCTCGGTCCTGAGGCGCTCGGCGAACGCGCTGATCCCGGTCCAGAACTCGGCCACGTCGGGGAAGTCGCTGGCGGTGCCCAGGTACACCCCGGCGAGCCAGTCCTCGCTGGGGGCCTCGGGCGCGCCCCCGGGGAACGCACGGTCTTCGATCTCCGCGAACATGCGCGCCAGAGCGGTCTCGGCGATCTCGCGCATGGGAGGCTCCAGCTCCGCGGGGATCTCGGGGATGACCACCTCCGGGCGCGGAGGCGGCGGGACCAGGCGATCGCCGAACCGCTGCCATCCGTACCATCCCCCCGCCCCCACCGCCCCGAGGAGCAGAACGATGAGGAGGGGCTTGGCCACGCTCCTCCGAGGAGCCGGTCGCCGGGGAGGCGGCCGGTTGGGTCGGGGTGTGGGCCGGGGACGCGGCTCCACAGGCGCCTCCCCGGAGCCAGGTCCGCCGCCGGCCGCTTCCCCACCTTCGTCCAGCCCGGCGGAGAAGTCCATGAGGGACTCCCCGTCGTCCATGGCCGGGCCTTCCTGCTCCATCCAGGCTGGAGGTGCCCCCGGATCGAAATCGGACATGGGAGGCTCCAGATCCAGCCCCGTACCGAAGTCCTCCTCCGATCCTCCACCGAAGTCCAGCGCTGGCTCCAGATCGAGGTCGTCGTCACCCCCGCCCGCCGACGGCCCGTCGAGCTCCAGCCCGAAGTCGGCGGCCGGGGTTCCCAGGGGATCCGCGTCGGCGAGCTCCTCGGCCGGGAGGATGTCCTCGTCCCCCCAGTCCGGAGCCAGGTCTTCCGGAGTGAGGGCATGGTCGGTGTCCCCATCCGACGAGTCGGGCGGCGCCAGGGTCAGCCCCATGTCCTCCGCCGTGGAGGGGACGGAGTCCTCGGCCGGCTTCGGGGGGAGGACCAGCTCGGCCTCCGGTTCCGAGGCCTCTTTCCCGGCTGTGGGCGCCGGCGGTGGCTCCGCGACGTCGGCCGGAGAAGGCGCGGGGTCGCCCGGTGGTGGCGGGGTGGGGATCAGGAAGTCCTCACCACCGACGTCGCGCGCGAGGGTGTGATAGATCTCGTGGGACTCCGCGGGACCCCACCGGTCGCTCTGGACGTCGTAGAGCTCGGTGTGAGGCCCGATGGCGCCCAACTCGATGCGCAGCGCCAGCGCGTCCACGCTGGGGATGCTGACCTCGTTGCCCTGGGAGTCGATGTATGCGAAACGCATGGGAAGCCCGCTCGATGACGGCGACATCGGCCCCGAACCCTCCCGGGACCACGATCGCCCGAAGTGTATAACCGCCCCCTCCGCCCGGCGAGGGCCCGCTCCGAGGGTGGTGCCGGATGGAAGCTTGTGGGCCGGTGACCCCACCATGCACCTTGAGACGCATCAGCCTCGACCCACCCGCCCCGCGGTGCCCCCCGCCCATGACGCCTCCGAGCCTTTTCCTGCGCCTCCTGGTCGCCACCCTCGCCCTCGGGGCGGCAGTGGGACAGCTGGCGTACCTGGATGCGCTCACGTGGCATGTCCTCACGTCTGGGCTCACTTCGGGGGTGGAGGCGCGAGGCCCGGTGGTCACCGCCGCCGCGGCCCACGCGATCCTGTCCGTGGCTGCGGGGACCCTGGCGGTCCTCATCGTCAGGGAGGGGCGCCTGCAGGCACGCGCCGCCGGCTGGCTCGCCCTGGCGGTGGGCGCCTGGGGCTACCTGCTCGCATATCCGGGGATCGTGGTGATCCTGCGGCCGGATCCCGGGCTCCTTCGGCTGGCGTTCGAGACCCACTTCCTCCTGGTGGAGACGCTGGGTCTGGCGGCCCTCCTCAGGTTCACCTGTCTCTTCCCCCAACCCATCGTGCTGGCAGGGGCGACGACCGGCGGTTCCGCCGACTGGCTCGCTGGGGCCCTGCGTCCGCTCCGCCGTGCCCTGACCCGGGCCGACGTCGCCTGGGGCGCCGCGCTCATCCTTCCGGTGGTCCTGGTGGCCGCCACCAGGGCGGCGGGCACACCCACCGGCGACGCCGGCCTCCACCCCGTCATGGACGTCTTCCGGGTGACGGTGGCGGCGGCGGTGGTGCTCAACCTCCATGATTCCTGGGCACGGGCCGACGCCGCCGGCAGGAGAAGGATGGGATGGCTCCTCGCGGCCCTGTGCGCGCTGCTGGCGTCCGTCCTTCTGGTCATCGGCGGCAACATTCTCCTTTCGGCCACGGGCTGGACCGACCCTCCGTTCTCCTGGCGGCCGGTGGTCCTGGACCTGGGCGTGCTCGGGTTCGTGGGCGGACTCGCCGCCACACAGCTCGCGCCGGCGGAGCGGAGCCCGGTGCGCACCGCCCGTGTGCTGGTCCTCGGGACATCCCTCCTCCTCACGGTCCTCCTCACGGCGACGGTCCTCGAGGTCCTGCTGTCCAGCGGCATCTTCGGACCCGTGGCTCTGCCGGCCGGGCTGGGCACGGCCATGGGAGCGGCGGCCATCGGATCCGTCTCCGCGCCCCTGCTCCGCTTCTACGGCCGCCTCCTCGAACAGTGGCCGGGCTTCGGAGATGCGGATCCCGTCACCGGCTGAGCCGGGACGCGCCGCGTCACATCGGACCCGGGTCGGTCGTTGAGCGTACGAAGGAGGACACGGGGCTAAGCGCCCGTGGCT
Source organism: uncultured Gemmatimonadaceae bacterium (assembly GCA_964350235.1). GTDB lineage: Bacteria > Gemmatimonadota > Gemmatimonadetes > Longimicrobiales > Gaopeijiaceae > JAWLHJ01. The sequence continues at coordinate 5,037 of CAYGKI010000184.1, forward strand.
TTGCGCATACACTGAGAGGGGGCCGGGGGCCGCGGTGACCGAAACGGTGGCGATCGCTGTCGACTTCGACGTCGTCTTCGACGAGCACTACCAGCCGCTCGTGCGCTACGTGCTTCGGCTGACGGGCGACTCCGACGCCGCCGAGGACATCGCGCAGGAGTCCATGGTCAGGCTCTTCGACCGTCGGGTGGCGGGCACCGAGGCCGGGATCAAGGCGTGGCTCTTCAAGACCGCCACACACCTTGTGAGGGACCGGTATCGCGTGGACACCAACCGACAACGACTCCTGACCCAGCACCCGGTCAAGCCCGGGGCACCGGAATCACCGGCGCTGAGCGTGGAGCGCGGAGAAACCCGTGCCGCGGTGAGGGAAGCCCTGGATCAGCTTCCGGAGCGGGACCGTGAGATCCTCCTCATGCGGTATTCCGGATTCAGCTACAAGGAAATCGCGTCGGCGGTGGGCGTGGCGGCCACCTCGGTGGGCACGCTCCTGTCGCGCGCTGAACAACGATTCGCCGAGGCGGTTGCGGCGGGAGAAACAGTATGACCCATCTGGACGAAGCGACCCTGGTCGCGCTCAGGGACCGAGAGGAGGTCTCGCCGGAGGCCGTCCGTCACGCCGCCTCGTGCGCCTGGTGCGCGGACGCGCTGGAGGACGCCACCATTCGGGAAGGCAGGATCGAAAGAATGCTCGCCTCCCTGGACGCGGGCGGGATGGACCGGGAAGCAGCGCGAGTGGCGGTGAGAGCCCGTCTCGATGCGCGCTCGCAGCGCCGGGCCGCAGGTCGGCCCTGGTGGCGCCCCGCGCATCTCGGACGGGCGGCGGCGGTTCTCCTGGTGGCGGCGGGCGCCGTGGCCGCGCTCCCCGGCTCGCCGGTACGGCAGTGGATCTCCGCCCCGGCGGCCACGCACGTCCCGGCGGAGGTGGAAGAGACGGTCGCGCAGGAGGCGGAGCCCTCGGCCGTGACGGTGCCGCTGGAGCCGGGCGGTCTCCAGATCCTGGTGAGCAGCCTGGGTCCCCTCGCCGAGCTCGAGGTCGTATGGATCGAGGGTGCCGCGGCCAGGGTCGAGGCACCGGCGGGATCGCGGTTCACCTACGCCTCCGGCCGCGTGGAGGCCCTGGTGGCGGGAGGACGGGTGCGCGTCGAGCTGCCGCGCACCGGGGGTCCCTTGCAGCTGGAGGTGGACGGAAGACCCTACCTCACCCGTTCCCAGGACCAGCTCCGGGTGGAAGGTCCCGTCGGAGACCGCTCCGACGAACGGATCCTCTTCGTCACACCATGACCCGGCGCCCCCGAACATGAGTCCTCCGGCCTCCCGTCCCGGCGCCCCCAGGCGGACCCCGTCAGGGCGCCCGAGAACGGCGCTGGCGGTCTCCGCCGCCGTGGCTTCGCTCCTCCTGCTTCCATGGTCGGCGCACGCCCAGAGCGCCTCCCGCGGAGAGGTGCCCTCCGGGGCCATCAAGGGAACCGTGGAGGGTCGCTTCCAGGGGGGCACGCGAGCGCTGGGATTCGCCACCATCCAGGTGACGTCCGGCTCCGGAGTCCGCGCGGTGCCGGCGGACAGCTTGGGGAGGTACCGGGTCGACGGGCTTCCCGCCGGCAGGGTCGTGCTACGGGCGTCCCACC
>CAYGKI010000185.1:0-6598 GCA_964350235.1 uncultured Gemmatimonadaceae bacterium
AGGAGGATGTTGTCACGGGTGATCCCGGCATTGTTCACCAGGACGTCCACGGGGCCGAGCTCCCCCTCCACCGACTTCACCGTGTCGGCCACCTGCTCCGCTTGTCCCACGTCGCATGCATATCCGGCGTGTCCCTCACCCGGAAGCGAGGCCGCGGCTTCCCGGGCCCTCTGTCCGTCGCGTCCGATGACGGCCACCCGGGCCCCCGCTTCGGCCAATGCCCGGGCGATGGCGAGACCGATGCCGCGGGACCCGCCGGTGACCAATGCGATGCTCCCGTCCATCTCCTTTGCGCTCATCCCAGGATCTCCTGAATACCGTCTAGGTCGTCGGGCTCTCCGGCGCTCACCGAAGGTAGGCCCTTGGCGTTCCGGCGGTTCAGACCGTTCAGCACCTTCCCCGGACCCAGCTCCAGGAACCGGTCCACGCCGGACGACACCATGGCCGCGATGGAGGCGGACCAGCGCACCGGCGAGGTGAGCTGCTGCACAAGAAGGTCACGGGCCTCCGCGCCGGTGGTCACCGCCCGGGCGGTCACGTTGGACACGACCGGGATCTCGGGATCGGCGAACTCGAGACCGTCCAGGTGCCGTCGGAGGCCTTCGGCCGCCGGCTCCATGAGGGGTGAATGAAACGCTCCGGAGACGTTGAGCATCACCACCTTCTTGGCGCCCGCCTCCGGCGCGAGCTCGGCGAATCGCGCCACGCCTTCCACGTCCCCGCTCACCACCACCTGTCCGGCGGAGTTGAAGTTCGCGGGCACGCAGATCCCCCGGTCCACCCGGGCGCACACCTCGTCGATGGTGTCGTCGTCGAGACCGAGCACGGCGGCCATGGTGCCCGGTCGCTGGAGCCCCGCTTCGTACATGAGCTCGCCACGGAGGCGCACGGCCGCGAGGGCGTCCTCGAAGGACAGCGTGCCCGCGGCCACGTGCGCGCTGAACTCGCCCAGGGAGTGCCCGGCGGCGAAGGCCACCGGGCCCAGGCGGTCCCGCACCACGCGGAGCACCGCTACGGAGTGGGCGAGGATGGCCGGCTGGGCGTTCTTGGTCGCGGTGAGCTCGTCCTCGGGTCCCTCGGCCATGAGGGTCGACAGCGGGAAGCCCAGGATCTCGTCGGCGCGACGGAGGGTCTCGGCGGCGACGGGCTCGGCCTCAGCGAGGGCGCGGGCCATGCCCACCGCCTGAGATCCCTGTCCGGGGAAGATCAGCGCTAGTGACATGCGAATGCGGGATGGGGCGTGAATGGAGGGTCTACGTCGGCCGGGACTACCAGCGCATGGCGATGGCGCCCCAGGTGAGTCCGGCACCGAAGGCCACGGTCAGGACGTTGTCGCCGGGCTCGATGCGTCCCTCCTCCAGCGCCTCGTCCAGCGCCACGGGGATGGAGGCGGAGCTCATGTTCCCGTATCGGTTCACGTTGACGTACACGCGATCCATGGGGATTCCGGCGTACTTGGCCGTGGACTGGATGATCCGGATGTTGGCCTGGTGTGGCACGAGGAGCTTCACGTCGTCGGCGGTGAGCCCGGCCTTCTGCAGGGCGAAGTCGCACCCTTCGGCCATGGACCGTACGGCGTTCTTGAAGATCTCCCGGCCCTCCATGCGCATGAGATGCCGACGCTCGGCCAGAACGTCCTGGCTCATGGGCTCCATGGCGCCACCGGCCGGCCGATAGAGCAGCTCCGCCAGGTTCCCGTCAGAGCGGAGATGGCTCGACAGGATGCCGCTGTCGCCGTCGCTCCGGCGGAGGACTGCGGCACCCGCCCCGTCACCGAAGAGGACGGCGGTGGAGCGGTCCTCCCAGTCAAGGATGGCGCTCATCTTCTCCGTGGAGACCACGAGGGCCACCTCACCCCTTCCGGCGGCCAGGTATCCCTCGGCCATGCTCACGCCGTAGATGAACCCGGTGCAGGCCGCGCTCAGGTCGAACGCCACCGCGTTGGTGCAGCCCAGGATCGCCTGGACGTCGCAGGCGGTGGACGGCAGGAGTCTGTCCGGGGTCGCGGTGGAGAGGATGAGGATGTCCACCTCGCCGGGCTCGATGCCCGCCTTGGCCATGGCCCGGCGGGCCGCCTCGGAGCCCATGTGGGCGGCACCGTGCTCGGACCGCTGCTCGATCCTGCGCTCTCCGATTCCCGGACGGGTCCGAATCCACTCGTCCGAAGTGTCGAAAAGCTCGGTGAGGTCGTCGTTGGTGACGCGATTTTCCGGAAGATAGCGGCCGGTCGCCACGATCTTGACCATGGGGGTCGGCTTCTTCATCGCTTCAATCCTTGGCGTCGGCGGTGTCGGACAGGTTCCGGGCGCTGTGCCGGACCATCCCCGACCGCACCGCTCGAGCGGCTACCGCGAGGGCATTGCGGATCGCCTTCGGGGGCGATCCTCCGTGACAGATGATCGACACTCCGCCCACGCCGAGCAACGGGGCCCCTCCGTACTCGGCGTAGTCCAACACCTTGAAGACGTGCTCCAACTCCTGTCCCCTGCTTCCGATGCCACGGAGCTCCTTTTTCAGGAGGCCTACGATGAAGGCCGCCACGGACTCGTAGAACTTGAGAAGGACGTTCCCCACGAACCCGTCGCACACCACCACGTCGCAGGTCCCCTTGATGATGTCCCGTCCCTCGATGTTGCCGATGAAGTTCAGGCCGTCCTGCGCCGAGAGCAGCCGATGGGTCTCGAGGGTGAGCTCGTCGCCCTTCTCCGGCTCCTCCCCGATGTTCAGAAGGCCGACCCTGGGCTCGGCTCGACCCATGAGGTCCTGCGCGTAGGTGTGCCCCAGGCGCGCGAACTGGACCAGATGTTGCGGCTTGCAGTCCACGTTGGCGCCTGCGTCCAGGAGCAGGCACGGGCGGTCGGCGGTGGGGAGGATGGTGCCGATGGCGGGCCGAGCCACGCCGGGCAGCGGCCGCAGGATGAACAGTGATCCGGCCATCACCGCTCCCGTGGATCCGGCGCTGACGAAGGCGTCCGCCTCCCCCGACTGGTGCAGCCGCAGCCCCACCGCGATGGACGAGTCCGGCTTTCGCCGGAGGACGGAGGCCGGCGGGTCCTCGGCCGTCACCCGCTCGGGAGCGTGGTGGACGATGAGGCGGTCGGGACGCGGACCATGACGGTCCAGCTCGGCGGCGATGACTTGCTCGTCACCGACGAGGACCACTTCCACGTCCTCTTCGAACGAGCGGAGCGCTTCCAGGGCGCCGGCGACCTCCGCTTTGGGAGCATCGTCGGTACCCATGGCGTCGAGTACGATTCGCACGGATCCGTCCCGGTTCCGGTTGTCGAGTGGGGCGTACGTCACGACGCCCTGCCCGAGTCTGCTCGGGCGGGCGTATCGCGGCGCAGGAGCGTCACGGCGCCCGGATCACGGCCGACCTGGGCCGGCCGGTGCGCCCGGCACGCGGCCGGATCAGTCGATGTCGACGTCCAGCACCTGCGTGTCACGGTAGTGACCGCAGCTCGGGCAGACCCGGTGCGGGAGCTTGGGGTCGGAGCACTTCGGGCACGTGTGGACGGTCACGCCCTCGGCCTTGTAGTGGGTCCGACGCTTACGCTTGCGCTGCTTCGACGTACGCTTCTTTGGAACGGCCATGGTCTTTGGTCACTTCTCCTTGAGCTTCCTGAGCGCGTCCCATCGCGGGTCGGCTTCTTCCGTCGAGCACGAGCACGTCCCCTCGTTCAGGTTCGTGCCGCACCCGGGGCACAGCCCCTTGCACTCGGGATCACACACCACGTAAGGCTCGATGGCGAGGAAGACCTCCTCACGCACCGGGCCACTAAGATCCAACTCCGAGGCGGACGGCTCGATGATGCGGGTTCCCCCGCTCTCGACCTCCTCCTCCTCTGCTTCTCCCTCGTCCACGAAGACGATGGTGATGTCCTCGTCGAACGCGCGTTCCAGCGGCTCGAGGCATCGCCGGCAGGCCTGCGCCAGCGTCCCGTGGACGTGACCTCGTGCGATGATCTCGCCGGAGCCGGCGAGGGACACCCTGAAACGCACATCCACCGGGCCGGCCCACTCCGTCCCCAGACCTTCCCACATGGCGTGGTCGCCTGGAACGCGTGCGTCGACCTCGACGCTCCCTTCGCGCTGCAGCAGACCGAAAGGGACCTCAAGCATAGTCCTGAAAGCTAGCGTTCCAAGAGGAATTGTCTACCTCCCGGGCCGGCCCCGGGCTCCACCGACGGAGTGCCGCGAGGGTTCAGGGCCGGATGCGAATCCGCTCCGACTCACTGAAGAAGAACGCGATCTCCTGCGCCGCGTTCTCGTCCGAGTCGGAAGCATGGATGGCGTTACGTCCCTTCGACTCCGCATACAGCTTCCGGACGGTGCCTTCCGCCGCCTCGGCGGGGTCCGTGGCGCCGATGGTCTCCCGCAGCCTCGGAACCGCGTTGTCGGCCTCGAGGACAAGGGGAATCACCGGCCCGGACGTCATGAAGGAGACCAGCTCATCGTAGAACGGCCGACCTTCGTGGACGGCGTAGAACGCCCGAGCCTGCTCGGTCTCCAGTCGGACGAGCCGCATGGCCCGGACCGAGAATCCCGCTCCTTCCAGATGCGCCAGGATCTTCCCGGCCTTCCCGGAGCCCACGGCATCCGGCTTGATGATCGCCAGCGTCTGACTCATGCTCCCTCTTCGCTTGAATCTCTATGGGTTTCGGCGTCTCCACCGCCCCGGAGGGCGACGAGCACCGAGTCTCTCGTGAGGAATCCGACCAGCGTGCCCTCCCGCACCACGGGGAGCTGCTCCACGTCGCGGTTCGCCATCATCTGCGCGGCCTCGGTGAGGAGCTGGTCCTCGGACACACACAACACCGTGCGCGTCATGACGTCGCGGGCCGCGAGGCCGGAACCCGCTTGGGTGATGCCACCGTCCCGCCCCCGCATGCTGCCGAGCAGGTTCTTGAGCGCGTCGCCGGTGGTAATGATGCCGAGCACCTCGTAGTCCTCGCCCACCACCGGTACCGCATGGAGCTGGCGCCGGACGATGAGATCGAGCACCTCCTCGAACGGGGTGTCCGGGTAGACCCGGTACCTGACGCTGGAGAGCGCGTGCTCTACGAGAAGTTCTTCGTCCATTCCGGTACGCGGCGGCTCCGGAGATCAATCCCGGAACCGCCGCTCCCTCGGTTCGAGACCTGGGGTCAGCCCAGTGCGTCCTGGATGAGACCCACAATGTCCTTGGGACGCTTGGCCACCGCGATCCCGTTGTCCTCGAAAGCCTTCATCTTCTCCTCGGCGGTGCCCGCCGAGCCGCTGATGATGGCGCCGGCGTGACCCATCTGGCGTCCGGGAGGCGCCGTCTGGCCGGCGATGAAGCCCACCACCGGCTTGGACAAGTTGGCCTTCACGTACGCCGCGGCCTCCTGCTCGTCCGTTCCACCGATCTCGCCGATCATGACGATGGCCTGCGTGTCCGGATCCGCCTCGAAGGCCTCCAGGCAGTCGATGAAGTTGGTGCCGATGAGCGGGTCGCCGCCGATGCCGACGCAAGTGGTCTGCCCCAGCCCCACGCTGGTGAGCTGGTACACGGCCTCGTACGTGAGCGTGCCCGACCGCGACACCACCCCGATGGGGCCTTCGGTGACGATCTGCGCCGGGAGGATGCCCACCTTGGACTTCCCGGGCGACAGGAGCCCAGGGCAGTTGGGCCCGAGGATGCGGACGCCGCGGTCGGCGGCGAAGGCGTGGGCCCGCGCCATGTCCAGGACCGGCACGCCCTCGGTGATGGCCACGACCAGGTCCACGCCGCTGTCCACCGCCTCCATGATGGCGCTGGCGGCGAAGGCCGGCGGCACGTAGATGACCGAGGTGTTGGCGCCGGTGGCCTCCACGGCCTCGTCCATGCAATCGAAGATGGGGACGTCCTTCCCCCCGGGGCCGTCGAAGGTCTGACCGCCCTTCCCCGGCGTGACGCCGGCCACCACCTGCGTCCCGTACTCGATCATCTGGGTGGTGTGGAAGGAGCCGTCCCGGCCGGTGATCCCCTGGACGACGAGCTTGGTGTCTTTATCGATGAAGATGGCCATCGGTTACGCCTCCCCCGCCAGCTCGACGGCCTTCTCCACGACCTCGTCCATGGACGTGTACGCGGAGAACCCTGCGTCTGCGAGGATCTCGAGTGCTTTCTCTTCGTTCGTGCCCGTGAGCCGGATCACGATGGGGATCTTGATGTCGATGCGCTTCGTGGCCTCCACGATGCCGTTGGCCACGTCGTCGCAGCGGGTGATGCCGCCGAAGATGTTGAAGAGGATCACGTTCACGTTGGGATCGGACGTGATGATCTCCAGCGCGGACACCACCTTGTCCGGGTTGGACGAGCCGCCGATGTCCAGGAAGTTGGCCGGCTCACCGCCGGCATGCTTGATCATGTCCATGGTGGCCATGGCGAGGCCGGCGCCGTTGATGATGCAGCCGATGTTGCCGTCGAGCCCGACGTAGCTGCGGGCGCGGTCGGCGGCGCGGGATTCCCGGCTGTCCTCCTGGGACTTGTCGCGCAGCTCGGAGATCTGCGGCCGGCGGAACAGCGCGTTGTCGTCGAAGGCCATCTTGGCATCCAGCGCGACGATCTTGTCGTCGGCGAGAACGGCCAGAG
>CAYGKI010000186.1:0-3918 GCA_964350235.1 uncultured Gemmatimonadaceae bacterium
GAACCAGATCCACCCCACCAGCGGCTTGATGAGGACCTGCAGATCGATGCCCTCGGACTCGGCGGCCAACGCGGCCTGGGGGTCGTCCACGGCGGAGAGGATCAGGTAGAGATCCTCGAAGAACGTGGAACGGATCCCCACCTCGGTCATCATCTGCTCACTGGTGACGTAGCGTCGCTTTTCCGTGGTGAGGATGCCCCCCGGCTCACCGTCCGCCTCGACGGACACCGACGCGATCATCTGCCACAGGAGATTGCGCTGCCCGTTGGCCAGAGACACGGAGAGGCCTTCGTAGGTCAGCTGATACGTGTGGCCCATGGGTGACGACACTTCCACCACGTCGCCCGGCATCATGTGGTGCCGTGTGTCCACGTTGTACGCCGCACCGGCGAAGCCCATGACGATGATCACGAAGCCCACGTGCACGATGTACCCACCCCAGCGGCGCCGATTCCTCGACACGAGGTGGAAGAACGCCAGCAGGAAGCCCTCGCCCTCGATGCGGGCTCGCGCCTTGGTCCCCTTCCAGAACTCCGTGGCGATGACGGTGAGCACGAAGGCGCTGATGCCCCACGTCACCAGGGCGAGGCCGTGTCGCGCCCCGAGGCTCCAGAGAATGGCCGCCACCACGAGCCCCACGACCACCGGCGTCATGAAGTTGCGCTGGAGATTGCGCTTGGAAGCCCTTCGCCAGGCGATGACCGGTCCGATCCCCACCAGAGCCAGCAGGGCAAGCCCGATGGGGAAGTTCACCCGCTCGAAGAACGGCGGACCGACGCTGATCTGCTGACCGGTGATCCCCTCGGAGATGAGCGGGAACATGGTCCCCCACATGACCGCGAAGGCCGCGCCGACCAGGATCAGGTTGTTGAAGAGGAACGCCGCTTCCCGGGACAGGAACGACTCGATCTGGTTCTCGCTGCGGAGCTGGGGAAGCCTGTGGATGATGAGGACGATGCAGCCCGCGAGAACGAACGCCATGAAGCCCAGGAAGATGTACGCGATCCTCAGGTTCTGGGCGAAGGTGTGGACGGACTCGATGAGCCCGGCACGGGTCAGGAACGTGGCGAAGATGGTGAGAAGGAAGGTCACGAGCACGAGGGACATGTTCCAGACCTTCAGCATCCCCCGCTTCTCCTGGATCTGGATGGAGTGCAGGAACGCCGTCGCCGTGAGCCACGGCAACAGGGACGCGTTCTCCACCGGATCCCAGAACCAGTACCCACCCCAGCCCAATTCCTCGTAGGCCCAGCGCATCCCGAAGACGATGCCCACCGAAAGGAACAGCCAGCTTGTGAGAATCCACTTGCGGGTGAGCTCGATCCACCGCGCGTCCAGACGTCCGCTCAGAAGCGCGGCCGCGCCGAACGCGAACGGGACGGTGAACGCGGTGAAGCCCAGATAGAGCGTGGGCGGATGGATGGTCATCCAGTAGTTCTGGAGCTGGGGATTCAGCCCCTGGCCATTCGCCGGAATGAAGTCCAGCCGCTCGAACGGGTTCACTTCCGCGAACAGGAGCACCACGATGAAGAACGCCAGGATGGTCTGCAGCACGCCGGCGACGTACGGCATGAACTCCCTGTTCTTCTTGCGGTTCTGGAAGACGGCGAGGCTGGCGAAGAAGCCCAGCAGGAGCGCCCAGAAGAGGAGCGATCCCCGCTGTCCGGCCCACAGCCCCGTGATCTTGTAGAACAGCTCCATCTCCCGGTTCGAGTAGCTGGCTACATACCAGTACTCGAAGCGGTCGGTGACGAAGGCCACAATGATGCCGATGGACGCCACGAGGTGGAGCAGGAAGACCGCGTAGATGCTCCGCTCGGCACTGAGGACCAGGTCACCGCGCTGCGTCCGCCCCCCGGTGAAGCCGAGGAACATCCCCCAGAGCGCGACGGGTAGGGAGATCCAGAGGGCGAACTCCCCGAGTACGATCACGTCGCCAGGTCCTCTGGCGCGGCTTCGTAGCGGCTCCCGCACTTGGTGAGAAGCGTGGTGGCCTCGAACACGCCGTTCTCGTTCAGTCGGCCCTCGAGCACCACCTCCACCTCTTCGGAGAAGGTGTCGGGAAGCGCGTCACGCCACTCCACAGGGAAGCGCACGGACTCGTCTTCCAGGTCGTGGATCTCGAAGCGGTGGAGGAGCTGCCCCTCCACGCGCTCGTACGTGCCGGGAACGACCTGGCCACTCACCTTGACGCCGAGCTCGCGGAAGCCGGGGTCCTCCTGGACCCGCTCCACCAACTCCGCCGGCGTGAGGTAGTAGACCATCGTGCTGCTCACCCCGGTCCAGACCAGATAGGAGATCACCGCGGCGACGCCGACGAGACCCACCATGAAACGACCGTGCTTCATCTTGATTCCTCCCCGAAGGGTCGAACTCCAGCGTGGATGGAATGTAGCGGCGAGTCGATCGGCCCAACCAGTCCGGGAAATCCCCTACGAGGAGTCCCCCACCGTCCGATGCGCGCCTCACGGACCCGCATTCCACCGTCCATTTGATAACCCCGAGCGCCCGTACCGATCCGTGCCCAAGGGCCGGCGCTCCCCCAGGCTTCCGTCAACTCGGGCCGGCTACGGAATCGACACCTCAGGACGCCACGTCGTTGGCCCAGTGGACGGCGGCCCGCACGGCGCGGCGCCACTGGGCCATGGCCTGGCGGCGCTGGGCGGGGGGGAGATCGGCCGGGAAGCGGTCGGGCTCACCCTGGGCCTCGAGGAACTCGGCGGCGCTCCCCCACACACCGGTGGCGATCCCGGCGAGGCCGGCGGCGCCGAGCGCCGTGGTTTCCGCCATGGCGGCCCGTCGCACCGGCCTGTCCAGGATTCCCGCCTGGTAGGCCATCATCCAGTCGTTCATGGCGGCGCCACCGTCCACCCATAGCTCTGGGGACACGACTCCCGAATCGGCCTCCATGGCCTCCAGGACCTCCGCCGTGCCGTAGGTCATGGCCTCCAGGGCGGCCCGCACCAGGTGGGCCCTCGTGGAGCCCCGGGAAAGCCCGACGATCATGCCCCGGGCCTCCGGCTCCCAATGGGGCGCGCCCAGCCCGACGAACGCCGGCACGAAGTACACGCCGTCGTTGTCGGGTACCGAACGGGCCATGGCTTCCGACTCCGGCGCAGAGTCCAGGATCCCCAGGCCGTCCCTGAGCCACTGCACCGCAGCCCCCGCGATGAACACCGACCCCTCCAACGCGTAGGCGGCGCCCCCCTCGGCATCGCAGGCGACGGTGGTGAGGAGCCCGTGGCGCGACACCACGCGTTCCTTGCCGGTGTGTTGGAGGAGGAAAGCTCCGGTCCCGTAGGTGTTCTTCGCGGCCCCTGCATGCCAACACCCCTGGCCGAACAGGGCCGACTGCTGATCGCCGGCGACTCCGGCCACAGGGACCTCGATACCCAGGTGCTCGCCGAGGGCCATGCCGAACCTGCCGGCGCTGGGCCGGACCTCGGGCAGCATGGCCGCGGGGACCTCCAACAGCTCCAGGGCCCATGGATCCCAGCGGTGCGACCGGAGGTCGTAGAGCATGGTCCTGGACGCATTGGTGGGATCCGTGGCGTGCACGCGCCCTCCGGTGAGCTTGGCCACGAGCCACGCGTCGATGGTTCCCACCGCCAGGGCGCCCTGCTCGGCACGCTCCCGGAGTTGAGGGTGCTCCCGGAGCAGCCACGTGATCTTGGTGCCCGAAAAATAGGGATCGATGATGAGCCCCGTCCGCTCCCGGATCTCCGTGGCGTGACCACCCCGCTCCAGCTCGCGGCAGATGGCGGTGGTCCTCCGGTCCTGCCATACGATGGCGCGATGCACCGGCTCCAAGGTCTCCCGGTCCCAGACGACCACGGTCTCACGCTGGTTGGTGATCCCGATCGCGGCGAGGTCGGCGCCGCCGATCCCGGCGTCGGCGAGCGCCTCGTAGCCGACCCG
>CAYGKI010000186.1:3928-6597 GCA_964350235.1 uncultured Gemmatimonadaceae bacterium
TCCCTGCCGACGACGAGACAGGTGCTTCCGGTGGTCCCCTGGTCGATGGCGAGGATGGCGGGGGTGGACATGTCAGCTCCGGGTGGCGGGCGGCGCGCCCGGGTCGGACCCCGGACTCAGCGCGTTGCGTCGATGGGATGAAGGGCCCCGAAATCGTAGCGCCAACCGGCTTGCCGGAGCAGCCTCAGGAGCGCGGACACCGGGAGACCCACGATGGAGTAGTAGTCTCCATCCACTTCCTCCACCAGGGCCGCGCCGAGGCCCTGGATTCCGTACGCGCCGGCTTTGTCCATGGGCTCGCCCGTCGCCACGTAACGGCGCGCCGTGTCGTGATCGAAGCTCCGGAACCGGACTCGGGTGCGGGCGCAGGCATCCAGCACCCCGTGGGCGTCGGCCACGGCGATCCCGCTCAGGACCTCGTGGGTCCGGCCCGAGAGGGACTGGAGCATGGCCACCGCTTCCTCGTCGCCACCCGGCTTCCCGAGCACATGGCCGTCGCGAACGACCACCGTGTCACCGGCCAGGACCAAGGCGTCGGATTCCAGCGCGAGCACGCGTTGGGCCTTCTCGCGAGCCAGGCGCCGAACGTGGCCTTCGGGATCCTCTCCCGGAAGCATGCGCTCGTCCACGTCCGCAGGGCGCACTTCCGCATCGAGCCCGAGCTGCCGGAGGATGTCCAGGCGCCTCGGGGAAGCCGACGCCAGGACCAGTCGCGGATGCATCAGCGTTCCAACATCAGCGTCACCGGCCCGTCGTTCACCAGCTCCACCTCCATCATGGCACCGAACACGCCCGTCTCCACCGGCACGCCATGCGCGGCGAGAAGGTCGGTGAACCGCTCGTAGAGTGGAATCGCCACGTCGGGGTGGGCGGCTCCCACGAAGCTCGGGCGCCGCCCCTTGCGGGTATCGCCGTACAACGTGAACTGGCTTACCACCAGGAGCGACCCGGACACGTCCTCCAAAGAGCGATTCATGCGTCCTTCGTCGTCCGGGAAGACCCGCAGGCCCACGACCTTGTCGGCCATCCACTCCAGCTCTTCCGTACCGTCCCCGTCCTTGAACCCCACCAGAAGCAGGTGCCCTCGGCCAATGGCGCCGACCACGTCTCCATCCACCCGGACCTCCGCGCGGGACACCCGCTGGAGGAGGACCCTCACTCGACGGTGACGGACTTGGCCAGGTTCCTCGGCTGGTCCACGTCGCACCCCTTCAGCACGGCCATGTGGTACGCCAGGAGCTGGAGCGGCACGGTGGTGAGCACCGGGAGGAGGCTCGGGATGGTGTGGGGCACCCGGATCATGTGATCCACCTTGCCCTGGAGCTCGGGCGCCTCGTCGCTCACCACGGCGATGATCCTGCCGTGCCGCGCCTTCACCTCTTCGATGTTGGACACCACTTTCGAGTAGACCGGGTCGCGCGGCGCCAGGACCACCACGGGCATGTCCTCGTCGATGAGGGCGATGGGGCCGTGCTTCATCTCCGCGGCGGGGTATCCCTCGGCGTGGATGTAGGAGACTTCCTTGAGCTTCAGCGCCCCTTCCAGCGCGACCGGGAACTGGTAGCCGCGGCCGAGATAGAGGAAGTTGCGCGCCGTCTGGTACGCTTCGGCCAGGGCCCGGATCTCGTCGTTGAGCTTGAGCACCTGCTCCACCTGCTCCGGGAGCGCCTTGAGCGCCTGGACCATCTCGCGGCCCTGGAGCACGGAGAGGTGCCGGCGGCGGCCCATGTACAAGGTGAAGAGGGCCAGAGCCACGATCTGGCTTGTGAACGCCTTGGTGGACGCCACGCCGATCTCGGGACCGGCGTGCAGGTAGATCCCGAAGTCGGTCTCACGGGCGATGGTGGAGCCCACGGCGTTCACGATGCCCATGGTGGTGATGCCGCGCTGCTCCGCCTCCTTGAGGGCCGCCAGCGTGTCGGCGGTCTCGCCGGACTGGCTGATGGCCAGCGCGAGGGTCCCCTCCTCCAGCACCGGGTTCCGGTACCGGAACTCGGACGCGTACTCCACGCCCACGGGGATCCGCGCGTAGTCCTCCACCATGTATTCGCCCACCAGACCCGCATGCCAGCTGGTGCCGCAAGCGGTGATGACCATGCGCCGAACCTGGCCAAGCTGGAACTGGTGCTGGGCGATGCCCCCGAGCCGGGCGTCCCCCTCGTCCTCGAGGAGCCGCCCGCGCATGACGTCGCGCAGGCTGCTGGGCTGCTCGAAGATCTCCTTGAGCATGAAATGCTCGTAGCCACCCTTCTCGATGGCGTCCAGATCCCAGGTCACCTCGTGGACGTTCCTGGTGACCTCCGTGCCCTCCAGGCGGAAGGTACGGTACCCGCCGGGCTCGAGGACGGCGTAGTCCCCGTCGTCCAGGTACACCACGTCGCGGGTGTGGGCCACCACGGCGGCTGCGTCGGACCCGGCGAGCATCTCGCCGTTCCGGCCCACCCCGATGAGGAGAGGGCTGCCATGGCGGGCCACCACGATCTTCCCCGGGTCCCGCGTGGAGACCACGGCGATGCCGTAGGCGCCCTCCACCTCGCGGAGCGCCGCGGCCACGGCGTCTTCCAGCGGGTGGCCGTCCACCCACAGATGGTCGATGAGATGGACCACGACCTCGGTATCGGTATCCGACGCGAAGTTGTAGCCCTCCTGCACCAGATGTGCCTTCAGCG
>CAYGKI010000187.1:0-777 GCA_964350235.1 uncultured Gemmatimonadaceae bacterium
TTCCCGCCGGTGGGCGGAGGCGAACCACCGGGGGCCCATCACCAACATCGTGTTCATGGGCATGGGAGAGCCGCTGTCCAATCGGAAGTCCGTGCACCCCGCCCTCACCATCCTCAACCAGGGCTACGGGGTGGGTGCCCGCCGCATCACCGTCTCCACGGTGGGCGTGGTCCCCGGTATTCTGGAGCTGGCCGAGCGCCCGGAGCAGTTCCGATTGGCCGTCTCCCTGCACGCGCCGGAAAGCGCGCTCCGCGGGACGCTCATCCCCCTTGAGAAGCGGCACCCCCTTCCCGAGCTCCTGGACGCGTTGCGTCGGTTCGACGCCGCGGGAGGAAAGCGGATCACCTTCGAGTACACGATGATCTCGGGGGTGAACGACGATCTGGAGCTGGCACCCAAGCTGGCGGACCTCGCCGGCGAGGCCGGCGGGGCGTTCGTGAACCTGATCCCGTTCAACCCCATCCCCTATCAGGACTGGCGCCCCTCGCCGCACGAGCACATCGAGCGGTTCGCCGGCATCCTCGAGGCTCGTGGCGTGTCCGTCGCGGTGAGGGAGACCCGGGGACGGGACATCGACGCGGCTTGCGGCCAGCTCCGGGGTCACGTCGCACAGCGGACCGCCACCGCCGGAGCGCCTGCGCACGACTGACGGGCCCCCGGGGATCTCTGCCGGGCTACCCCGTTCCTGCTTGCTGACGCCCCCCCCCCCGTCCGGCACGGTCGAGCGGCCTCCCCCAAGGGATGACCCCTGCGGGGGCTTCAGTCGATGGGCCGTCC
>CAYGKI010000187.1:787-6575 GCA_964350235.1 uncultured Gemmatimonadaceae bacterium
CCCACGGCCGGGCGCCCCGCCATGTTGGATGGCCCGTCGGAGCCTCAGTCGATGGGCCGTCCGATGCGGTTCCAGCGCACCTCGCGGAGCGCCGGGAACGGACGGAAGGAGTCGCGGTTGTACGAGTAGTACGTGAAGACCGCGCGCCCTTCCAGTCGCCACCGCTCCAGGAGCCCCCAGTAGCGGGAGTCCAGGCTCCGCTCACGGTTGTCGCCGAGCATGAAGTAGTGCCCATCGGGGATGACGATGGGCCCCCAGTTGTCGCGGGTCGGCGCGTACGTGGCGGGATCCACGCCGGCCAGCAGGTGATCCCTCTGCCAGGACATCCACGGATGCCGCTCGTCGTCGATGGCCTCGTGCCGGACGTAGGGCTCTTCCATGCGCTCCCCGTTCAGATAGAGCACCTTGTCGCGCATCTCGAGGGTGTCCCCGGCCACGCCGATGAGCCGCTTGATGAGCATGAGCGTCTCTTCGTGAGGCGGGTCGAAGACCAGGATGTCGCCCCGGCGGGGCTCGGAGTAGCCCGGGATCCGCAACCCGAGGACCGGCACCTCCGATCCCATGGCCGCCCGGTTCACCAGGAGCATGTCACCCACCAGGAGGGTCTCCTCCATGGAGCCCGACGTGATGACGAACGTCTGAACGAGGAACGTCCGCAGGACGAAGAAGAGCACGAGCGCCACGCCCAGCGACTTGAGCCACTCCAAAGCCCCACCTGGAGGCGCGTTGTCCTTGGCGTCCCCGTCTCCGCGGCCGGTCTTGCGGTCGTCGGCATCGCCGGCGCCGGGGCGCCGCTTCTTCCTGGAGGTTCTCGACATGGAAGCGTTCTACGAATCCGGTTGAGGAGACGGTTCGGGGGCGTCGGACGTCCCGGGTGGCTGCCAATCCTGGCCAAGAACGACCGACAGGTCCACATACAGGTCCTCGTCAGCCTCGCTCCGCAGGTTATGGATTCCCAGGGCGTCCGCAACGCCGCGGGCGAAGTCGGCCCGTCCCACCCGGTCCACCACCTCCGATTCGATGTAGTCGAATGAGGAGGCGTTGCCGAAGTACACCACGTCGTACCCCGCCGCACGGGCCAGCTCGGTGGCTCGCGCGGCGGCTCCAGGGACGCCGCCGCCATTCAGGATCTCCACCCGCACCCGCTCCGTCGGGGCGGGAGGCGTACGCAGTTCTTCGTCGCTGCGATCGGAGGAGGTCCGGATGGTGAAGAACGCGGCGCCGACGAGGCCGAGGGCCAAGGTCACCGCCCAGACCAGTCCCGCCGGCGTGCCCTGGACCGAGCGCTTCCTGCGGGACCCGCCCTTCTTCCTCCGCCTGCCGGAGCTCATGGTGGACTTCCCTCCCCCTCGGACACCAGGGCGTTCCAGAACTCGACGGTGGGCCGGAGCATCGGCTTCCCGCGATCCAGGATCCGACCGATCCGGGCGGCGAGGATCTCACGGGTCACCGCGTCCAGCTCCTCGGGCATGCGGTCACGAAGCGCCGCGCGCCACTCCGCCATGAACGAGCGGCCGGGCTCGAGGAAGTCCGCGGCGAAGAGGGCCCGGCCCAGGCGGTCCAGATCCGGATGACCCAGCGTGTGCCACGCCACCGCGTCGATGAGCTCGGGGTCGTGGACACCTTCGGCCCGGAGCCTCTCGGCGGCGGCCGGCCCGTGGAGCACCGGGCCCGGGAAGTCCCGGTACCGCTCCGGGAGCTGTTCGCGGAGCGCCTTCGGGTCCACCTCGCGGAGCGCGTCGTGCAGATAGGCGGCGGCCTTCCAGCGAGTGCGGTCGTCCGGGCCGAGGTCGGCTCGGGTCGCCCAGTCCTCCATGAGCGAGCCCACCCGTTCGATGTGGGCCCGTCGACGGGAACCGATGGGGGCCCAGTCGGGGTGTACGCCCCGCCCAGCCTCCGCGACCCGTTCATGTAGGGACATCCGGTTCCCCGCCCAGGAAAGTGCTCCGTCCGACTCCGAGGCCGGACCCTCACGACGCGCCTCGGCCAACCGTGCCGGGCTCGAGACCCGATAAGATGGGCCCCGGACCCTGGCGAGGGTAGTGACGTACATTCACGCTCCAGTCTCACGGCACCAGAGCCCCCACTCCGATCCACCGTCCATGCCCATCCGTTGGGATGCCCCGCTCACCCGCGCCGTCGCGGAAGAGCTCGACGAAGCCCTCGTCGGCGCGAGCCTGCGCGCCATCCGGCTCGACGGCGCGGAGCGCGACATGGTCCTGATCTTCCGGGACCGAACGCTCATCTGGCGGCTCCACCCCCTACGCGGGCACGTCCTCCTCGGTCCACCCGTCGAGCCCGGCACGTCGGACCTGCGCCTCGCGGCCCGGGTGCGGCGCATCGCCGCGTTCCCGGATGAGCGCATCGTTCGGGTCGAGCTGTTGCCCAAGCGGAGCGGCCCACCCCGGGACATCCTCGTCGAGCTCATGGGGAACCAGTGGAACGCCGTGGTGGTGGAGGCCGATTCGCGCGTGGTCAGGCACGTCCTCTGGTCCAGGACAGGGACACGCGGCCTGGTGGTGGGCGGAACGTACGCGCCGCCACCCGGGCAGCCACGAGCCGGCTTGCAGGGAGACCTGACGCTCGCCCGTTGGGAGCAGATCCTGGAAGATGCGGATCCGGAGCAGCGTGCCCGCGCCCTGGTGCGTCATGTGGCGTGGACCTCGCCGCTGAACGCGCCGGCGCTTCTGAGCCTCGACGTGGAGGGACCGGAAGACCAGCGACGGATGGAAGGCCACCGCCGATGGCGTGCCCTCGCGCTCGGGGAGGGAGCTCCGGCCCTGCTGGAGCTCGACGACGGGCCGCACCCGTACCCTACGGCTCTGCCTGGCACCCCCAGCAGGGCCGTCGCCAGCGTGCTCGCAGCGTTCGAGGAAATGGCCGACACCGCGCACGGGACGCCAGCCCCCCCGCTGATCGATCCCGACATGGTCCGCGTCCTCGAGGAGACGGAAAAACGGGCGTGGCGGCGCGTCCGTCAGCTCGAGGCGGAGCTCGACGCGTTGGAGGATCCGGCCGTCCTCAGAGGAACCGGCGACCTCATTCTCTCCCGGTATCGCGAGATTCCGCAGGGAGCCGAAGACGCCTTGCTCACGGGCTTCGACGGGGAGGCGCGACGGGTGGAGCTCGACCCGAAGCTCCCCCCGCACGAGAACGCGGCCCGCTACTACGACCGAGCAGCGCGGTCAGAGCGCGCCGAGAAGAAGCTCCCCGCGCTCCTCGAAGAAGCCAGGGACAGCGCCGCGGGCCTGAGGCGCCTCCTGTCCCGCGCGCGCTCCGGCGAAGCGTCCGCCGACGATGTCCGCGCCGCATTGCCCGAGGAGCGGACCCGCGAGCGCGGCGGCGAAGTCCGGGGCGCCACCCTCCCCTACCGCACCTTCAGGAGCTCGGGCGGACTGGAGATCCGGGTGGGACGCGGAGCGAAGCACAACGACGACCTCACCTTCCGGCATTCGGCCCCGGGGGACGTCTGGCTCCACGCGAGGCACGCCGCGGGTGCCCACGTCATCCTCCGCTGGGACGGTCCGGGAAATCCGCCGTCCAGGGACCTGGCCGAAGCGGCGACGCTTGCCGCCCTGCACTCGAAGGCCCGCACCTCCGGGAGCGTGCCCGTCGACTGGACGCTGAGGAAGTACGTTCGAAAGCCGCGCGGGGCGCCGCGAGGGGCCGTGGTCCCGGAACGCGTGAGCACCTTGTTCGTGCGCCCTGACCCCGAACTGGAGCGCGCGTTGAGCGAGGGGTGACGGACGTCGTGGCCGGAGCGGCCTACGGCCTCGAAGCCCGATCCATCCCGGCTCGGAGGCTCGCCAGGAAGGTCCGAGCCCCCTCGATGCCCCCTTCGTCCAGCGCCTTGATCACCGCGCTCCCCACCACCACGCCATCCGCCACCGAAGCTACGGACTCGGCTTGATGGGGTGTGGAGATCCCGAAGCCCACCGCCACCGGCAGATCTACCCGCTCCTTGAGCCGGCGCACCTCGTCGCTCAGGCCCTCCCTCAGGTCGGCCTTCGCCCCGGTCACACCCGTTCGGGAGATGTAGTAGACGAATCCGGATCCCCCGGCCACCGCATCGGCCAACCGGTCGGGCTCGGTGGTGGGCGCGATGAGCCGGATGAGATCCAGCGGGCTCTCGCTGAGCCGGCGCTCCACGTCCACGTCCGATCCCGACGGCAGGTCGGTGATGAGCACACCGTCGGCCCCCGCCTTCACGGCGTCTCGAATGAAGGCGTCCACCCCGTAGCGGAGCACCGGGTTGAGGTAGGTGAACAGCACCACGGGGGTGGAGTGCCGCTCGCGGAACGCGGCCACGTCGGCGAGAACCCGCTTCACCGTCGTTCCGTTCTGCAACGAGACGAACGATGAGCGCTGGATGGTGGGGCCGTCGGCCAGCGTATCCGAGAAGGGTATCCCCACCTCGAGAACGTCCGCCCCCGCGTCCACCAACGCCTCCAGGACCGGCAGCGTCGAATCGACCTCGGGGTAGCCCGCGGTGACATAGGGCACGAGGGCGGCGTGCCCTCGTCCGGCACAGGATTCGAATGTCTTGGAGATCACGCGATGAGATAGTCGCTGACCCGGATCCCGTACTTCTGGGGGTCCGTGGTCTTGATGATCTGGCGCACCGGAGCCCCGGTGGCGGGGTCGTCGTCGGCCAGATCGAGGGTGATGGGGTCGGCCAGGGGGAGGCCGACGGGATCCGAGATGACCTTCACCTTGGGCCGGTGGAGCAGCTCCGGGTCGGGATTCACCTGCGACACGACGGCCAGCTCGTGCGTGTCCAGAATCACCAGGGTGCCCACTGGATAGACCCCGGTGGCCGTGATGAGCACTTTCACCAGGAGCGTGTCGAATCCGCGCTTGGGATTGTCGCGCATCTCCTGGAGGACCGCGTCGGGCGGCCACGGCTCGTACTGGTAGCTCCGTACGGACGTCCCCGCGTCGAACGCATCCGCCACGGATACGATCCGACTGAACAGCGTGGGCTCTCTGGGCCGCTTGTTCTCCGGGTAGCCGCTCAGGTCCGTCTTCATGTGATGCGCGTAAGCCATGAGCATCTGCCGGTAGGGGACGTCGGCGAAGCCCTGCATCTGGAAGAGGATGAGGAGCCCCTCGGTGGGGTGCTCCATGAGCTCCCGCCACTCCTCCTCGGTGAGGCCCGTGGGCTTGTTGATGATGTCCACGTCGACGCGCTGCTTGCCCACGTCGTGGAACAGGGCGCCCAACCCCAGCTCGTAGAGCTGCAGCCGGTCCAGCGCGAGGCGCTGACCGATGATCACGCTGAAGATGCAGACGTTCACCGAATGGGTGAACGTGTACTCGTCGAGGTCCCTCAACGTGGTCATGGTGACCATGGAGGACTCGTTGGACAGAACCTGGTCGACGATCCCCTGAACCGCACGCTTGACCTTGCGCACGTTCACGGCCTTGCCGAGACGCAAATCTCCCAGGGCGTCCTTGGCCACCTTCACGGACTGGGCGTAGGTGCGCTTCGCCGCCGTCAGCGACTCGGCATCGTCCTTGGGCTCGTCGACCTCGCTCAACGGGCGGATGTCGAGGTGCTCCACGGGAGTGGTGGCGAACCGCTCGAGGAACGACTCGAACGGAAGGTCCGTGGAGGCCGCGCGGAGCAACATGGAAAGGAACGGTGCCCACTCGGTGCGCTCGATGCCCGGCAGGACCTCCACCGCGCCGATTCCATGGTCGTGGAGCGCCCGGGCGAAGGAGCCGACCGTGGGGACGTTGTAGCGGACCAGTCGCATGCCGGTCTCGTTGAGGAACAAGGAGTAGC
>CAYGKI010000188.1:0-3458 GCA_964350235.1 uncultured Gemmatimonadaceae bacterium
CGTCCACCCACACGGCCACCGAAGCCGCGTACATGGGGTGACCGTGGAGGTAGTTGGCCGTGCCGTCCAGGGGATCCACGATCCACAACGGACGCCCGTCCCAGCGAGCCAGCTGGTCCTCCAGCGGCTCGTCGGTCTCCTCGGCGAGCACCGCGTGGTCGGGGTGGCGGGCGCGGATCACCGTGAGCGCGGCCTCCTGAGCCTCCACGTCCGTCTTCGACACGTAGTCGGCCCGCGCCTTCTCGGTCGCTCCCGAGACGTCCACGCCGAAGTCGCGTCGGTGGATGGCGGTGGCGGCGGCCGCGGCGGCGCGGGCGGTATCGAGGAATGGATGCATGGCTGCGTGCACTTGTTTGGTGCATGGGGTGGGCGCACTGCCGTGTTTTGCGGCGGAGCGGTGGGCGCCGGTGAGGAAGCGATGGGCTGGCCCTGTGTGCCAAGTCGCTGTGAAGCAGTGACTTGCAGCGCAATGACCGGACCCCGGTCCCTGTCTTGCTCATCAGGGATGGAAAGACCAGCAACTCCACGGGGATTATACCATGAAAAGCTCCATACGCACGCTCGTTCTGTCTCTCTCCGTGGCTCTTCTCGCCGCTGGATGCGACAGCGCCAACACCATCGGCCCGGAGAACCAGCTCGAGGTCACCAACGCCACCGACAGCTTCCAGTTCCAGGTGACCGCCCTGGAGACCGTCACCGAGACGCTCTCGTACAGCTGGCAGAACACCGGGCCGCAGGCGACCCTCGACATCTCGCAGGCCATCTCCGGGGGAACGGCCCTCCTCACCGTGCGGGATGCAGACGGGACCATCGTCTACCAGGAGGACATCCGGGACGACAGCGACGGCACCACCACCGTGGGCGTGGCGGGCACGTGGACCATCCGCGTGGAGCTGAGCGACGTGACCGGGACGTTCAACTTCCGCGTCCAGCGCACGACCTGACGGCCGGGGAAGCCCGTCGAGCGCCCGGGGGCCGGTCTTCGGCGGGTGCCGGCCGCTCCGCGTGGTCGCTAAGTTAGCGGCTCTCGAAGCACGTACGATTCGATGCGAACGGAGCGAGCATGGCGGTGCGGAAGCGGATCTTCAGCGGGATGCAGCCCTCCGGGGAGGCCCATCTGGGCAACTACCTGGGGGCGCTGCGCCGATGGGTGGAGATGCAGGACGACTACGAATGCATCTTCTGCATCGTGGACGACCACGCCATCACCGCCGGGAGCGATCCCGCGGACATGCCGAAGAACGTGTTCGACCTGGCGGTCTCGTACCTCGCCGTGGGCCTGGATCCGGAGAAGTCGGTGATCTTCGTCCAGTCCGACGTCCACCAGCACACGGAGCTGGCGTGGCTGTTCAACGCCATCACCCCGGTGGGCGACCTGGAGCGGATGACCCAGTACAAGGACAAGGCGCAGCACTTCGAGTCCATCCCGGCGGGCATCCTCAACTACCCCATCCTCCAGGCCGCGGACATTCTGCTCTACAAGGCGGATGCGGTGCCGGTGGGGGAGGACCAGAGACAGCATCTGGAGCTCACCCGGGAGATCGCCCGGAAGTTCAACGCGCGCTACGGCGAGACGTTCCCGGAGACCGAGGCCCTCATCGACAAGAACGTGGGTCGGATCCTGGGGCTCGACGGCGAAGCGAAGATGAGCAAGTCCCTGGGGAACACCGTGGGCATCCTGGCGGAGCCCGACGACATCTGGGCCCGTGTGCGCACGGCCGTGACCGACCCGCAGCGCGTGCGCCGTGACGATCCCGGGCGTCCCGAAGTGTGCAACGTGTTCTCCCTCCACCGGTTCTTCGCCAGCGAGGAGCAGCTGGAGGACATCGCCACCCAGTGCCGCGGCGCCACCCGCGGCTGTGTGGACTGCAAGAAGATCCTTGCAGAAAACGTGGCCGCGGCGTTCGCCCCCTTTCGGGAGCGAGCGGCCGAATACCGGCGTCGTCCGGACATGGTGCGTGAGATTCTCGACCAGGGCGCGATTCGTGCACGGGAGATGGCCGAGCAGACCATGAGCGAGGTGCGCCAGCGCATGGGCCTCGATTGGCGCGCTGCCGTCGGCGGGCGCGACTGACGCCACCAGGGGGCGGACGAGCCCCCGCGCGGACGCCGTAGCGCACTTCGTCGCGCGGCACCTCCCCGGCCGCTAACTTCCCGAGACACGAAGTAAGGAGAGGAGGTCGCAATGCAGGAACTGTTCAGGGCGGCGGTGGAGCGTGGCGCGAGTGACATCCACATCAAGGCGGGCGACTACATCCGCGCCCGGGTGAATGGGGATCTGCAGACGCTCACCCAGCAGAAGCTGACCGTCGACCAGGTCCGCAACATCGCCCTGCAGCTCATCCCCCACGAGGAGGATCGGCAGAACTTCGACCGCCTCCTGGATTACGACTGCTCCTGGGGCATCGCCGGCGTGGGCCGTTTCCGCGTGAGCATCCTCAAGCAGCGCGGCTCTCCCATGATCGTCATGCGGGCCATCCCGGTGGACATCCCCACCGTGGAGGACCTGGGCCTTCCTCCGGTCATCAACCGGATCGCGGCCACGCGAAGGGGGATGATCCTGGTGACCGGAATCACGGGCGCCGGTAAGAGCTCGACGATGGCGGCCATGATCAACTGGATGAACATGAACCGCCGGCTGCACATCGTGACGCTCGAGAATCCCATCGAGTTCCTGCACCGGGACAACATGTCGTCCATCACGCAGCGGGACATCGGAACGGATACCGAGTCGTTCGAGAGCGGCCTCCGGTCCGTGCTGCGTCAGGACCCCGACGTGATCCTCATCGGTGAGATGCGGGACAAGATCACCATCGAGACGGCGCTGAAGGCGGCGGAGACGGGCCACCTGGTCATCTCCACGCTGCACACCAAGAACGCGGTGCAGACCATCTCCCGCATCATCGCGGTGTTCGATCCCAACGAGCAGGAGATGATCCGAGTTCGCCTCTCCGAGTCCCTGCAGGCCGTGATCTCCCAGCGGCTGGTGCAGCGCAAGGACGGCGGTCGAGTGGCGGCCATGGAGATCATGCCCGTGACGTCCACCATCAGGGACTGCATCCGTGACCCGCACCGGATGGAGGAGATCTTCGATCTCATCGAAGAGGGCCGGGAGCACTATGGGTCTCAGACGTTCGACCAGCACCTCATGGACCTGGTGCGGAGTGGGGACGTAGACTTCGAGCTGGCGAAGGCGGCGGCGAACAACCCCGCCGACTTCGATCTGAAGATGAACATGCTGGGCGACGCCGGAGGGGGTCGCACCGTGCCCGGAACGACCGGGCTGGCGGACGAGATGACCAAGATGGCCGGAGGCTGATCAACGTGAGCGGTGGCAACGGTTCGCACGACTTCTCGGGGGTGTATCTCCCCGTCACGACGCCTTTCGATCCCGTCACCGGCGACCTGGACGTCGTCGCGTACCGGGCGAACCTGCGTCACTGGTTCCGGAGTCCCAT
>CAYGKI010000188.1:3468-6560 GCA_964350235.1 uncultured Gemmatimonadaceae bacterium
TCCGGGGGATCCTCACCGCCGGCTCCACCGGCGAGTCGGTGTTCCTGGACGACAGCGAGAAGCTCCAGCTCATCGAGGCCGCCAGGGACGTGGTGCCGGCGGACGGGGTGCTCATCGCAGGTGCCGACGCCGAGTCGACCCGTGGCACCATGAAGGCGATTCGCGAGGCCGCGGACGCCGGGGCCGACGCCGTCCTCGTGAGGCCTCCGGCGTACTACAAGGGCGCCATGACCCCCGAGGTCCTGGCCCGGCACTACAAGGCGGTGGCGGACGACGCGCCGGTGCCGGTGCTGGTCTACCAGGTGCCGCTTCGCCTGAGCACGCTCGAGTTCCCCACCGGGCTCATCGGCGAGCTGTCCCGCCATCCCAACATCGTGGGCATCAAGGACTCACGCGGGAAGCTGGAGCTGGTGGGCGAGCTGGTGGAGAACACCGCCGACGAGTTCCAGGTGCTCGTGGGAAGCGGCGCAATCCTGTACGGCGCCCTGGAGCTGGGTGCGGTAGGCGGGATCGTGGCCGTGGGCCTGATGGCGACGGCGGAGGCCGCCGAGATCTACCACGCGTTCAAGGACGGCCGGGCCGCAGAAGCGGGCCGCATTCAGGAGCGGATCGCGCCGGTGCACAACGGGATCGTCGGTGGGATGGGCGTGCCGGGCGTGAAGGCCGCCCTGGATCAGCTCGGTCTCCACGGCGGACAGCCCCGGTCGCCGCTGGCCCCGGTGTCCGAGGCGCGGGTGGAGGAGATCGCGCAGATCCTCGCCACCGCCGAGCTGGGCGCCAAAGCAGGGGTCTGACACTCTCCGTCTGATCCTCGCCGAGGCCTCGCGGGGCCTCCGTCGGGCGGGGCGCGCCATATCGCGCGTCCCGCCCGCGACCCGTACGTTGCGCGCATGGTCCCCCTTTTCCGGAGGCTTTCCATGCGCCGTCCCTCCCTGCTTCTGGCCGCGCTGGCCGTCCTCGCCGCGCCGTCGGGCCTCGTCGTGCCGTCTGGCTTGGCCGCTCAGGTCACGTCCACCGGAGACCTTCGACCGCTGCGCCTGGAGGACCACTACCTGGTCCGTGACGTGGGCGACCCGCGGATCTCCCCCGACGGCCGATGGGTGGTCTACACCGTGTCCACTCCGGTGGAGGAGACCAATGGCGACCTGGTGGCCACGTGGGTGGTGGCGGCCGACGGCTCCGGGACGCCCGCTCGGGTGACCCACCAGGGGGCCGACGTCACCGACCCGGATTGGACGGCCGGTGGACGCCTGGCCTATCAGGCGCCCGACTCCTCGCGGTGGTCCGTGTCGCCGGAGCGGCCCGGGGGTGCGGCGGAGGCGGCCTCGCCGGAGGAGCCCGCCGGCGTCCTGAGCCCGGATGGCCGTTGGAGAGCGGTGGTGCGGGACCTTTCCTCGCCCACCCGCGCCGAGCCGAACCGCACGGCGTTCGAGCGACGACACGAAGAGCGGTTCCAGGGCGTCCAGCTCGACTGGTATCCGTTCGTTCGCGATGGGCAGGAGTTTCCCACGCCGGATCCCCGGGAGCAGCCCGCCGCGGAGGTCTTCCTCGAGCCGGTGGACGGAGGCCAGGCCATCCAGCTCACCCGTCTGGGCCTGAGGCCCGACGACGTGGCCTGGCGCGCCGACGGCAGCGCCATCCTGTTCACGGCCGACGAGTCGTTCCGGGACGAGCTGGCCTACGGGGCTCCCGACCTGTTCCTGGTCACGCCGGAGGGCGAGCTCACCCGGCTCACCGACGACGGGTACGTCTACTCCGGGGTGGGCTTCTCCCCGGACGGACGCTGGATCTCCTACGTGCGCTCGTACGGCACCGACTTCATCATCGATCGAAAGCTGGACCACGGCGGGCCCCGGGACCTGTACGTCCGTCCGGCCGACGGCGGCGAGCCGGTGAACCTGACCGCGGATTGGGACCTGGACGCCGGAATTCCCATGTGGTCGCCGGACGGCCGCTGGATGTACTTCACCACCGGGATCGGCGGCGCCACGCACCTTTTCCGGGTCTCTCCCGACGGCGGGCCGGTGGAGCAGGTCACCACCGGGGATCGACGCATCCAGAACCTGGACATCGACGACGCGTTCCGCCGCATGACCTACACGGTAGGCGAGTTCCACCGGCCGGCGGAGGTGTGGAGCGCGGACATCGACGGCGGCAACGAGCGGCGTCTCACGGACGTGCACGGCGAGTTCATGGCCCAGGTGGCGACGAGCCGCGGAGAAGCCATCCGCTGGGAGAGCTACGACGGCACGCCCGTGGAAGGGTACCTCATGTACCCCTACGACTACGATCCCCAGGCCGGACCGTACCCGCTCATCGTCATGAACCACGGCGGGCCCCACTCGGCGTCCGGTCCCGGGTTCAGCTTCAAGAACCAGCTCTTCGCCGCCAACGGGTACTTCGTCTTCCTGCCCAACTTCCGGAGCTCCACCGGCTACGGGGACGACTTCAAGTGGGCGACCTGGGGGGGATGGGGGACGCTGGACGGGGAGGACGTGCTGTCGGGCGTGGATCATCTCATCGACCGGTATCCCGTGGATGCCGGGCACGTGGGCACCACCGGCCACTCGTACGGCGGCATCCTCACCAACTGGCTCATCACACGGTATCCCGACCGGTTCGCCGCGGCGGTGAGCGGGGCCGGCGCGTCCAACTGGACCAGCAACTACGCCCACTCCGACGTGGCCCGCACCAAGGAGACGGAGTTCTTCGGGCGGCCCTGGGAGCCCCGGGCCCAGGAGATCATGATCCGCCAATCGGCGTACCTGAACTCGGCGGGGGTCCAGACGCCCACCCTCTTCGTGCATGGAGACGTGGACTACCGTGTGCCCCTGGAGGGCGCCATCCAGCTCTACACGTCCCTGAAGAAGCAGGGCGTGCCCGCCAAGATGATCGTGTACGAGGGCATGGCCCATTCCATCCGCGGCCACTGGAACGAGGTGCATCGGATGATGCACGAGCTCTCGTGGTGGCAGCAGTACATGCCCACGAGGCGACCGTCGGCACGGTGAGGTCCCCGGTCACAGGGCACTGACGCGAAAGGGGGCCCCGGCCGACGCCGGGACCCCCCTTCGCTCATGGCGCGGGCGGCC
>CAYGKI010000189.1:0-6529 GCA_964350235.1 uncultured Gemmatimonadaceae bacterium
GGCCATGATGATGGAGACGAACGGCCGGATGATGGGGCGGAAGAAGCGCCATCCATAGGGGTTCACCTCCTCCATTCCCTGACCCAGGGACGTGAGGCGCCCGTACTCCTGCGGCCCCAGGAAGAGACGGTACGCGAAGTCGCCGCCGCCCGTCGTCTGCGCCGCCCACACCGTCACACGGTCCGGCAGCGTTCCCGGCTCGATGATGAGCCCGCCCAGGTAGGTACCGTTCTCCACCGAAGAAGCTTCGTCCCGGCCCGCGATGAGGGACATGACGAAGAACTTGCTTCGCGTGGCCGTCCACAGGAGCGGACCCTCCACGATGCCCGGCTCACCGTCCTCCAGGTTGATGGATTCGATTCCGTCCTGCTGATGGTTGTAGACGTACGCCATCATGCGCGCCTCCTGGACGGAGTCGGCTTCGGCATACGCCAGGCCCTGGCCCACATCCGTGAGCAGCAGCGGCCGATCGAGCCCCACCACGCGCCCCGCCACGTCCACCTGGTACCGCTCGGGGTGGAACGTGTAGGCGATCTCGAACGCCAGCGCGCCGCTGGGCGCTTCGTACACGAACCGGAGGGTCTGGGACTCGCCGCCTTCCACCAGCGTAAGGCCCGCCTCCGGCTCGACGGAGAACGCCGCTCGCGACAGGTCGATGGTGTCCTGTCCGACCACGAGCTTGTGATCGAAGTAGCCCTCCACGCCCTCGGGAATCAGGTCCACGACACCCTCCCGGTTGAGGGCCTCGAACTGACTCATCTCGGCGCTGAGCATGCGGGCGCCGTGCGTGGAGAACCCATAGCGGAAGAGCGGGCCCTCCACGGTGACGAAGCGCTCCGGCGCGGTGGCCGGCGCCTGCGTCACGGCCGTCTCCGGCGCATCCTGCGACACGGGTGCGTCCGGCTGCGTGTCCGGGCTGGACGTGACGACGTCGGGCTGGTCCGCCGGAAGGCCCGCGGCACCCGACTCCGGGGGGCCCGCCGTGTCTACGGCCCCGGCCACGGAGTCCGCGGCGGGAGCGCCTTCCTCCGGGATGATGGGCGGGAAGAGCAGGTTCGTGCCGATGAGCACGCCCACCATGAGGAGGATCGCCAGGAGGAAGCGGATCTCGGTTCTCATCCGATCGTCAGTCTATGGTCACGGGGCGCTTCGGGACCTCGGGTCCCTCGGGCCGACGCGAAGTGGAGGAGGGTGGGACGGGGTCGTATCCCTGGCCGCCCCATGGATGGCAGCGACCGATGCGCCTGAGGGCCAACCAGCCCCCTCGCGCCGCCCCATGGCGCTCGAGCGCCTCCAGGGCATAAGCCGAGCATGTCGGTTCGAACCGGCAGGAGGGCGGCGTCCATGGGGAAATCGCGGCCCGGTAGAACCGGACCATTCCCATCAAGAGCTTCGCGACCACGTCGTCTCCAGCGCCTCCGCCAACTCTCGCCTCAGATCTTCGAACCCGGCGTCGTACGCCGACCGCCGCGCACGCACGAGCACGTCGATGTCGGCGGATACCGCATCCAGCTTCGGCAGCAACTCCCGCCGTGCGATCTCGCGAAGCCTTCGCTTCACCAGATTGCGGTCCACCACCTTCTTGCCGTGCTTCGGCACGATGGTTCCGAACCGCGAACGCGAAGCGGGGGAAGCCGCGTAGAAGACGTCGAGGTTCTTCGTCCTCCTGCGCTCCCCCCGCCGCAGCAGCGCTTCGATGTCCGCGCTGCGTGTGACCCTCGCGTCCCGGGGGAAACGCTCACCCCGAGCTCGCGACTCGGCGTCTACTTCCCGCCGACCTTCACGGTCAGCCTGGCCCGACCGCGACGACGACGACGGTTGAGCGTCTTGCGCCCCCCCTTGGTCTTCATCCGCGCGCGGAATCCGTGCTTGTTGACCCGCTTGCGATTGCGGGGCTTGTACGTCGGCTTCATTTGATTCAGCCCGGTCCATGGATGACCAAGTTTGTAAACGAGCTTGAAAAGATAAGACAACGCCCCGGAAAGCGTCAACGCGCCCCGTTCGGTCGGCGGAAAACCCGCGTCCCACCGGCGTTCCCCGGACCTGTTTGACTTTTCCACATCGCCTGAATAGCTTCGGCGCCCGCCCTGAAAGGGAGGCCTCACCAGACCCTTCTTCCCGACGCCGAGTACGCATCCTCAGATGCCTCCGTACCCTCTCCCATATCGCTCCGAGGTCCGAGCCGGGGACGAGGGCACCCAGCCGGGAGGGGGCGTCCCGTGGAGCTGACGGCGCTCGAGCTCTGGGAGAAGGTACAGGCGGTCGCCCGGACCTCCGTGCCCGAGCACAGCTTCAACACCTGGATCGCCAGCGCCACGGCCGTCGCCACCACCTCGGACGAGCTCATCCTCGAGGCCCAGAATCCGTTCCACGTGGAGTGGCTGGAGGACAAGTTCGGCCACATCCTGGACGCGGCGGCTGAACGGGTGCTCGGGCGTCCGCTGAAGATCTCCGTGCGAGCGGCGGCACGCTCGACCCCGAGCCTCATTCCCACCGTGGAGCTGCCCGTTCCACGGCCTTCGGACCCATCCGGGTCCTCCTCGAGCTCGGCCCCCGAGGCCGGCCGGAACGGCACGAGCCTCCCTCGTCCGCCGCTCAACGAGCGGTACACCTTCGATCGGTTCGTCGTCGGTGGAAACAACCAGCTGGCATCCGCGGCGTGCCGGGCGGTGGCCGACACTCCGGCGCGCATGTACAACCCCCTCTTCCTCTACGGAGGCGTGGGGCTGGGCAAGACGCACCTCATGCACGCCATCGGGAATCAGATGCTGGCGGGCAATCCAGAGAGCCGCATCGCGTACATCTCCTCGGAGAAGTTCACCAACGAGCTGGTGGCTTCCATCCGGGAGGGGCGCATGGCCCAGTTCCGGAGCCGATACCGGGACATGGACCTGCTTCTCGTGGACGACGTGCACTTCCTGGAGGGGAAGGAGAGCACCCAGGAGGAGTTCTTCCACACGTTCAACGCGCTGTACGACGCCCAACGCCAGATCGTGCTGACCAGCGATCGTCCTCCCAAGGAGATGGCCAGGCTGGAGGAGCGGCTCGTCTCCCGCTTCGAATGGGGCCTGGTGGTGGACCTGAGGCCCCCCGACTTCGAGACCAGGATGGCCATCCTCAGGAAGAAGGCGGATGACGACGGCCTCTCCATGGACGACGAGATCATCGAGTTCATCGCCTCGTCCTGCACTTCGTCGGTACGAGAGCTGGAAGGCGCGGTGATCAAGCTCCTGGCCTACTCGTCCCTGACACACCAGGAGATCACCATCGATCTCGCGCGGACCGCCCTCCGCGGCGTCATCGGGCGCTCGGACAACCAACCCCCGCTCTCTCCCGAAACCATCCGCGACGTGGTGGCGCGCCGGTGGCAGGTCCGCCCGGAGGCCCTGGCCTCCAAGCGCCGAACCAAGGACCTCACGGTCCCCCGGCAGGTGGCCATGTACCTCATCAAGGACATGCTCGACATGTCCCTGGTGCGCATCGGGGAGCTCTTCGGCGGCCGGGACCACTCCACCGTCATCCACTCCATCAGAAAGGTGGAAGAGCAGACGGCGGAGGACGCCGACTTCCGGAAGGACGTGGACGGCGCGAGAAGGGAGCTCTCCGAACGTCTTTCCCGGGGGTTCTGAACACATGTGTGGAAGCGTGTGGAAAGCCTCCGGGTTGTGCACATCCGAAGCGGGTCCCGGGAAGGGGTCCCCACATGCCACATCGATTGTCCCCGCCTTTTCCAGAGACCTCCGGGTGACTGAAAGGCCACGGACGCGTTACCGAACCGTCGTCCCCGGGACCGACTCTTCCACAGATCCACATGCCCTACTACGACTATGTTTTTATAGAAAGAACAGAGCTAGTATCCAGGGTCTGTGGATGAACGAACGCACGACTCCGTCCCTCCGCTCTCAGCCGTCCCCAGGAGCCACGATTCGATGAACTTCACCATCACCAGGCAGAACCTCCACAACGGTCTCGCAGCGGTCTCGGCCAGCATTCCCTCCAAGACCACCCTGCCGGTCCTTTCCAACATCCTCTTCGAAGCGGAGGGTGATGGGGTCTGGATGAGCGGAACGGACCTGGACGTGGCCGTCCGGGTGCGTGTTCCCGCCGACGTGAAGGAAGCCGGGAGCCTCACCGCTCCGGGCAAGAAGCTCCAGGAGATCACGCGCGAGCTTCCGGACCAGCCGGTGGACGTCTCCACCCGTGGCGACCAGATCGAGCTCCGTTGCGGACGAAGCCACTTCAAGCTGAACGGTCTCCCCGCCGAGGAGTTCCCCAAGCTGGCGGAGGTGGACTTCTCCACGGGGCTCACCGTGACGGGGAAGGCTCTCAACCGCCTCATCCATCACACGTCGTTCGCGGTATCCACGGAGGAGAGCCGCCCCATCCTCAACGGCGTGCTCTGGGAGCTGCGGGCCGGAGAGATGCGCATGGTGGCGACCAATGGTCACCGCCTGGCGCGCATGAGCGTGAAGGTGGAGGACACGGGCACCACGTCGGCGGACTTCATCGTGCCCCCGGCGGCGCTCCAGCAGGTTCAGCGCCTCTTCAAGGACGACGATGCCCTGAACGTGGCCAGGAGCGGAAACCACCTGGGGTTCAGGGGGGAGCGCACCGAGGTGTACACCCGCCTCATCGAGGGGACGTATCCCAACTACGAGCAGGTCATCCCCAAGGACAACGACAAGATCGCGACGGTGCAGAAGAAGTCGCTGGAGTCGGCGGTCCGCAGGATGGCGGTGGTGGCGTCCGACCAGACACACCGGATCCGACTCAAGTTCGAGCCCGGCCGCGTGCATCTGAACGTGCTCACCCCGGACCTGGGCGAAGGACACGACGAGCTGGAGATCGGCTACGACTCCGAGGAGCTGGAGATCGGATTCAACGCCAACTATCTCCTCGAAGTCCTCAAGTACATGCCCTCGGAGGAAGTGGACATCGCGTTCAAGGCCCCCGAGCGCGCGGCGACCATCGTGCCCACGGGAGACGACGAGCCGGACTACCTCTGCCTGGTGATGCCGCTCCGTCTACTGGACTGAGGGTTCGTCGTCGCCGCTACGACGGCGGCAGGTCCGGAAGCGGCGGTCGGGCGGCTCAGCCCTCGACCGCCGCTTTCCTTTTCGCGGCCTCGAGCAGCTCGTCACCGCGGAAGACGGAGATCAGGGGGAGTCCCCTTGCCGCGAAGAGGCCCTTGGCGTCCTCGGAGCGGTCCACCAGCGTCATGACCCCGACCACCGTGGCTCCGTACTCCTCCACGGCCTCGATGGCCTTCAGGGTGCTTCCTCCGGTGGTCATGGCGTCCTCCACCATGAGGCACCGCGCGTCGGTGGGCAGCCCGCCCTCGATGCGCTGACCCGTCCCGTGGGCCTTGGCCTGCTTCCGGACCGAGTAGGCGTCCATGGGCGTGCCCGCCCGCCAGCTGGCGTTGGCGATGGCGTAGGCGATGGGATCGGCGCCCATGGTGAGGCCACCCACGTGCGTGGGCTCCAGGCCGCTCTCTC
Organism: uncultured Gemmatimonadaceae bacterium; assembly: GCA_964350235.1. Taxonomy (GTDB): domain Bacteria; phylum Gemmatimonadota; class Gemmatimonadetes; order Longimicrobiales; family Gaopeijiaceae; genus JAWLHJ01. The sequence goes on from CAYGKI010000189.1 coordinate 5,499, forward strand.
GGATGGCGGCCAGACCCACCTCGCCGATGAGGACCTGTCCCTCGGCGGACATGGAGGTGCGCCGGGCGTCCACGTAGTAGCTGGAACGGGCGCCGCTGGCGAGGGTGAATTCCCCGAGACGGACGGATCGCTCGATGAGGAGCTCCTCGAGGCGGGCGCGGTGGTCCATGATGGGTCTTCCTGGTGCGTGGAACGGTGAGGGGGCAGGGGCGGGCGGTGGTCCGGGCGCCGTGGTGCGTCAGAGGCGGCTGAGCGCCCAGGCGATCCACGGTCCGTCGTGAGACAGTGAAACGTCGACGTTCGACGCGGCTCCGTCCACCAGCACGGCAGGAGGTCTCCGGCCGTAAGGGCCGGGGGCGCACACGATCTCCACCCGGTCCGTGGGCAGGTCCAGGAATCGAGCCGCCTCGGCGCGGGCGCCGATACGGACGGCAGCGGAGGCGTCGGCGTGCACGGACCGGCGCTCCAGATGCGTGAGCTGCCCCAGGAGTCCTTCCAGGGAGCCCGCCCACGGCGCGTTCGGACGGTCGAGCCGCTCCACGACCGCCGGTCCCGCGGGCTCGGGAGGGACATGGGCGGGGGCCGAGGGGGCCGTACCCTGGCCCGGATGGAGGTAAGCGAGGACGTGGACGTACCCGCCGGGATCCTCGGCCGCCCGTACCACCGGGACGCTCCACCCCTCCCACCGCACCATGCCCACGGGCCGGTGCCCGTCCCATGTCACCTCGAAGCGACGATGAGCGAACACGGGCGGTGACCCGAGAGCCTTGGAGACGGCCTTGTACGCCGCTTCCTTGGCGGCCCAGGCCCGCCACAAGGCCAATCCGGGATCGGGAGACCCGCTCATGGCCCGGATCTCCTGGTCCGTGAAGATCCGGGCGACGAAGCGCCGGTCCAGGTGTCGGTCCACGGTACGCGGAGCCGACAGGTCCACCACGTCGTTCCCGACGATCACCCCGGTCCTCCCGGCGCGTCCACGGGACGCGGACCGCGCAGGGTCAGCTTCCCGCGTACATGATGCGCCAGATACG
>CAYGKI010000190.1:0-6513 GCA_964350235.1 uncultured Gemmatimonadaceae bacterium
CCTCCTCCAGCGAGCGATGATGGCCGAGTTCGGGCGCTTCCTTCAGGCGAATCTCGGGCGATTCCGCGCCGAGCTCGACGACTTCCTCCGCATCCCGTCCGTCAGCGCGAAGCGCGCCCACGACGAAGACACGCGCCGCGCGGCAGCCTGGCTGGCAGAGCGACTCGGCGAGGCCGGTCTCGAGTCCGAGATCCTCGAGACCGCCGGGCATCCCGTGGTGTTGGGCGAGTGGCGAGGCGCCGGTGAGGAGGCACCCACGGTGCTCGTGTACGGGCACTATGACGTCCAGCCACCGGAGCCACTGGCGGAATGGACGTCCCCCCCCTTCGAGCCCACCGAGCGCGACGGGCGGATCTACGCGCGTGGCACGGCGGACGACAAGGGTCAGCTCTACATGCACGTGAAGGCGCTGGAGACACTCCTTCACGACGGCGGCACGCTTCCCGTGAACGTCGTGGTCCTCGCGGAGGGCGAAGAGGAGGTCGGGTCTCCCAATCTGGTGCCCTTCGTGGAAGCGCACCGTCAGCGACTCGCCACGGACCTGGTGGTGATCTCCGACACGGGGATGTTCGCCGAAGGCCTGCCTTCCCTGCTCTTCTCGCTGCGAGGCCTCGCCTACTTCGAGATCCACACCAAAGGGGCCCGATCCGACCTCCATTCCGGGGAATACGGGGGAGCGGTGGCCAACCCGGGGAACGCGTTGGCCCGCATCGTCGCGTCGCTTCACGACGAGCACGGCCGCATCGCCATCGAGGGATTCTACGACGACGTGGAGGATTGGGACGCGGCCACGCGACGTGGGATCGCCGAGCTGCCCCACGACGATGAGGCGTTCCGGCGAGAGCTCCAGGTGGCTTCCCTCTCCGGTGAAGACGGGTACAGCACCCTCGAGCGCCTATGGATCCGGCCCAGCTGTGACGTGAACGGGCTGCTCTGCGGGTACACGGACGAGGGCGCGAAGACCGTTCTCCCCAACCGGGCCATGGCCAAGGTCAGCTTCCGCCTGGTGCCCTCCCAGTCACCGGAGCGCGTGAAGGAGCTCCTCCAGAGCCACGTGCGCCGGGTCGTGCCCCCCGGGGTGGAGGCCGAAGTGAAGGAGCTTCACGGCGGGCGTCCCTGGCGAGCGAACATCGAGGGGCCAGCCTTCGAGGCGGCGCGCGAAGCGCTGGAAGAAGCGTTCGGGACCCGCCCCGTGGCCATGGGCGGCGGGGGCTCCATCCCCATCGTCGTGGAGTTCGAGGAGCGGCTGGGCGCGCCTGCCCTCCTCCTGGGGTTCTCACTCCCTGGCTGCAACCTGCATGCGCCGGACGAGTGGTTGTCCGTCGAGAACTTCGAGAAGGGGATCGACGCCCTGGTGCGACTCTACCCGAAGCTGGGGCGCCTGCGGTCCTAGGGAAGGGCGGGCAGTGCCACGGCCCCCAGACCTAGGCGCCGCGGACCATCGCCGCGGCACGGAGGAGCGCACGGGCCTTGTTCAAGGTCTCGTCGTACTCCTTCCCCGGGTCGGAATCCGCCACGATCCCCGCGCCGGCCTGGACGTAGGCCCTGCCCTTCCACGCCACCAGTGTTCGAATGGTGATGGCGGTGTCCATGTTCCGACCGCCGTAGTTCAGATACCCCACCGCCCCGGCTTAGGGCCCACGGCGCACGGGCTCGAGCTCGTCGATGATCTCCATGGCGCGGATCTTCGGCGCGCCCGAGACGGTGCCGGCGGGGAACGAGGCACGCAGGACGTCCAGAGCGCCCAGGCCCGGCCGCAGGGTCCCCTCGACCTGGCTCACCATGTGCATGACGTGGGAGTACCGCTCCATGACGAAGAGGTCGGGCACGCGCACCGATCCGTACTCCGCCACCCGGCCCACGTCGTTGCGGCCCAGGTCCACCAGCATGCGGTGCTCGGCCAGCTCCTTCTCGTCGGCCAGGAGGTCGGCGGCAAGCGCCTCCTCCTCTTCCGGCGTCGCCCCCCGCGGGCGGGTGCCGGCGATGGGACGCACGATGACCTTCCCGTCCTCGACCCGAACCAGGACCTCCGGGGAGGATCCAACGAGAGAGAGCCCCTCGAGCTCGAGGAAGTAGAGGTACGGCGACGGATTGAGACTCCTCAAGCCCCGGTACACCTCGAAAGGCGTCGCCTCCAGGGCAAAGCCCAGACGCTGGCTCAGGACCACCTGAAAGGCGTCCCCGGCGGCGATGTACGATCGAACCCGCTCCACGTCGGCCATGAACCGCTGGCGCGTGGTGGGGCTCTCGAACGGCGGGTCCTCGTCGGGCTCCGGCGCGATCTCCAGGGGCGCGGGGGATGGGCTTCGCGTGAGCGTGGCCACCAGAGCTTCGGTTCGCTCCGCGGCGTCGTCGTAGGCCCGCCGGAGCTCGTCCTCGCTCCACCCCGGCTCCACCGGCACGGCGGCGATGGCCATGGCCCGCCCCTTCAGGTTGTCGATGGCCAGCACGACGTCGGTGAACATGAAGACGCCGTCGGGGAGACCCAGGTCGTCCTCGGGGGGGTTCTGAAGCCGCTCGATCTGGCGCACGACGTCGTACCCGAAGTACCCTACGGCCCCGCCCCAGAATCGCGGCAACCCCGGAACGTCCGCGGGAATCCGTGCTCGAAGGCGGGCATCCAGGTCGGCGAGGGGGTCTCGGCACTCGACTTCCGCCCAGCCGTCGTCCGGGGTCCAGAGGCTGACCTGGCCCCGGTGAAGCTTCCACGCGGCGCGGGGGCGTGAGCCCAGGAAGGTGTAGCGGGCCCATTGCTCCCCCCCCACCACGGACTCGAGAAGAAATCCGAAAGGAGGCTCGGCGATCTTCGCGTAGGCGGTGACCGCCGTGTCCACGTCGAACAGGAACTCCCGCCACACAGGCACGAGTCCCGCACCCTCGGAAAGGGCCTTGAAGTGACCGAAAGACGGAGAGAGCTGCATGAGTCGGGCGAGAGGGGGCGAGCCCACGGAGACGGAGCCTCGGGCGACCCAATGTCCCAAGGGGCCCAGGGACCGTCAACGGCGCTCCTGGCCGTGGACACCGGCGGGACCTTCACGGACTTCGTTCTGCTCGCCCCCGACGGCGTCCGGACGCTCAAGCTTCCGTCGACGCCCGCGGACCCTTCGGAAGCGGTGCTGGAGGGAATCCGGGAGCTTCTGCCCGACGACGAGGCCTGGAGCCTCCTCCACGGGTCGACCGTAGCGACCAACGCGCTCCTGGAGCGGCGGGGGGCCCGGGTCGTGCTGGTGACCAACCGGGGCTTCGAGGACGTCATCGAGATCGGCCGACAGAACCGGCCTCAGCTCTACGCGCTCGTGGGCCATCGTCCACCGCCGCTGGTGGCCAGAGACGACAGGCTGGGCATCGGCGGACGCACGGGGCCCCATGGCGAGGAGATCGAGCCCCTGGACCCCGACGAGCTCACGACCCTGGCGGAGCGGGTGAGGGGTCTGGAGCCCGAGGCCGTGGCGGTGAGCCTTCTCCACGCCTACGCCGCTCCCGGGCATGAGCGGGCCGTGGGCGAAGCCCTCGCCGACGCGGGCCTGCCGGTCTCTCTGTCCAGCGTCGTCCTTCCCGAGTTTCGGGAGTACGAAAGGACGTCCACCACCGTCGTGAACGCGTACGTCACTCCCGTGATGGACCGATACCTGGGCCGCCTCGAGGCCGAGTCGGGAGCGCGACGCACCACCATCATGGGCTCCAACGGCGGCGCGCTGCCCGTGGCGCGGGCCCGGCGTGAGCCCGTGCATACCGTCCTGTCCGGGCCGGCGGGAGGCGTCATGGGCGCACTGGCGTGGGCGCGCCGATCGGGGTACGAGCGCATCGTGACGTTCGACATGGGAGGAACGTCCACCGACGTGTCCCTTTGTCCGGGCCGCCCGCTCCGGACACGTGAGCTGGAGATCGACGGTCAGCCCGTGGCGGTCCCCGTCATTGACATCCACACGGTGGGGGCCGGAGGGGGTTCCCTGGCTCGGGTGGATGCGGGCGGGGCGCTCCGCGTCGGCCCCGAGAGCGCAGGCGCCGATCCGGGACCCATCTGCTACGGTCGGGGAGGAACGGAAGTCACCGTGACCGACGCGCACGTCTGGCTCGGCACCCTGCCGGCGGAGGGGTTCCTGGGCGGCGCGCGCACCCTGGACCGGGAGAGCGTGCGCACGCCTCTGGGCGCGTTGGCCCACGCGCTGGGCAGCTCGCTCGAACAGGCGGCCCAGGGTGTCCTCACCGTAGCGGATACCGCCATGGAACGGGCCCTCCGGGTGATCTCGGTGGAGCGAGGATCCGACCCCATGGACTTCGCGGTGGTGGCTTTCGGGGGTGCCGGAGGACTCCACGTGGCCGAGCTCACCGCCCGCCTGGGGGCCGCCCGGGCCCTGGTTCCTCCGGACCCCGGCCTGCTCTCGGCGTACGGCATGCTCGCCTCTCCGCTCACCCACGAAGCTTCGAGAACGGTGTTGGTGCGCGAAGACGCACCCGACGCCGCCGCCCGGCTGGGCGACGTGATCCAGGCGCTGGAGACCACCGCCCGCGAGGCCATGGTACGCGACGGTGCGGCGGCCGAGACCCTTACCGCGCAGCGCTGGATCGACGCACGGTATCGAGGCCAGAGCTTCGAGCTCGCCGTGCCCGCAGAGGACTGGGCGGAACGCTTCCACCAGGCGCACGAGGAGCGATACGGATACCGGAGGTCCGACATCCCCGCGGAAGCCGTCACGGTACGCGTGGTGCTCGGCGCTCCGGCGCCCGAGCTGTCCCCGCCCCGGCTCCCCGACGCCGAGGGGCCGCCCCCGGCCTCGGACACGAGCGTCCACCACGCCGGCGTCCGCTTCCCGGCCGCGCGCATCGCGCGGTCGGACCTCCGGGCGGGGCACCGGATCGAGGGCCCGGCCGTCATCCAGGAGTACAGCGGCACGACCTGGGTGCCGCCCGAATGGATCATGGAGGTGGATGGGCATGGCGCGCTCCACCTCGCACCGACCTCCCTCGGGTTATCTTTTCCGACTTCGAGCCCCTGACCGCCAGACCAGACGCGCATGGCCGCTCCAGACACATCCCAGGCTCCCTCCCCGAGCGCTCCGGACCTGAAGCCACCCTACGGGGCGGCGGCTCTGGCAGCGGCGGCGGTGTTCACGCTCTACGTCATCACGCTTTCCCCGACGACCGCGTTCTGGGACACAAGCGAGTACATCGCCACGGGACACATCCTGGGCATTCCCCACCCGCCCGGGAATCCTCTCTTCGTGGTGCTCGCCAAGGCGTGGTCCCTCCTGCTGGCGCCCCTCGGGCTCGAGATCGCGACACGCATCAACCTGTTCAGCGCGTTCATGAGCGCGGCCACCCACGGCCTCTGGTTCCTGGTAGTGCACCATGTGCTGCGGTACTTCTCGGAAGACCGCCGCTTCAGGCTGGTGGGCGCGGCCACGGCGGTCCTGGTCAGCGCGACGGCGTTCACGGTCTGGAGCCAGTCCAACGTCAACGAGAAGGTCTATACGGTTTCCCTCCTCACCATCGCGCTCCTCACGTGGCTGGCGTTCCGTTGGCAGGAGAACCTGGGGAAGGGCAAGGACGACAACCTGCTGATTCTCATGGCCTTCGTCCTGGCGCTCAGCGTGGGGAACCATCTCATGGCGTTCCTGGCGGCGCCGGCGGTGGGAATCTTCATTCTCATGGTCCACCCACGGACGCTGCTCAACTGGAAGCTGTATGTGTGGGGCGTGGCCGCCGCGATGGTAGGGCTCAGCATCCATCTGTTCCTTCCCATCCGAAGCGGGCTCGGGCCGGTCATCAACGAGGCCGCGCCGACGTGCCCCGACATCGGATCGGCCATCGGAGCGGTGGTCACCTACGGGAAGGCCGGGTGCGTGGCGCTGGCCGAAGCCCTGAACCGCACCCAGTACGACAAGCCACCGCTCAACCCCCGGCAGGCCCCCCTCTGGTCGCAGCTCGTGAACTACCTCCAGTACTTCGACTGGCAGTGGTCGCGGTCGCTGGCGGGGGAGCAGACCGTTTTCGCGCGGGTGCGGATCCCGTTCACCATGCTCTTCACGGGCCTGGGCGTCTGGGGCGCCATCGAGCACTTTCGCCGTGACCGCAAGAGCTTCGCTTATCTCGCGACGCTGTTCGCGACGCTGTCGTTCGGTCTCGTCTACTATCTGAACTTCAAGTACGGGTACTCCCTGGAGGCACCGCGCGCGGACCGGGCCCTCCACGAGGTCCGTGAGCGCGACTATTTCTTCATCGCCAGCTTCTCCGTGTGGGGCCTCTGGGCCGGCGTCGGCATCGTGGCGCTTTGGCGCGAGTCCGTCACCGAGTTCAAGACGACATTGGCCAAGGCGAGCCCGGTGCTGGGCGTCGCCTTGCTGCCCCTGGTGTTGAACTGGCAGTACGCGGACCGGAGCCACGACTACGCCGCCCGGGACTGGGCATACAACCTGCTCATGAGCGTCGAGCCGTACGGGCTGCTCTTCACCAACGGCGACAACGACACCTTCCCCCTCTGGTACCTCCAGGAGGTGGAGGGCATTCGCCGCG
>CAYGKI010000191.1:0-6483 GCA_964350235.1 uncultured Gemmatimonadaceae bacterium
GATCCGGGCTTCCAGGCCGACGGGAGGCTGACCCTGAGGGTGTCGCTGCCGGGTGCCGAGTATCCGGGCGTGGAGGAAGCGCGCGTCTTCTACCGGGGACTCATGGAGCGCCTCGAGGCGGTGCCGGGCATCCGGGGCGCCGCGCTGGCCTCGGCCATGCCGCTGACCGGGAATCGTAGCCAAACCTCGTATCAGCCGTCGGACCGCCCGGTGCCGGACGGTGAGCTGGGGCCCCTGGTGAGGCTCCAGTGGGCGAGCCCCGACTTCTTCGAGGTCATGGGCATCGAGCTCGTGGAGGGGCGGCCGTTCACCGACGACGACGCGGCCGATGCCCTGCGCTCGGTGGTGGTGAACGAGACCATGGCGCGACAGTTCTGGCCCGGCGAAGCCTCGGTGGTGGGACGGCGGATTCGGGGCATGGACGACGCGTCGGAGGAGTGGGAGGTGGTCGGCGTCGCTCGGGACGTGCACTACGAGAGCCTTTCCGAGGCCCCCGATGTGCAGGCGTACTTCCCGCTGGTGTCGGGTGACAGCGGGGACCCGGTAGCGCAGCGGTCCCTGGCGGTGGTGGTCCGGGGCGACGGCGATCCCGCCTCGTTGCTGCCGGGAGTTCGCGAGGCGCTGCGGGACGTGGCGCCCAGGCTGCCCATCGTCGACCCGCGACCGTTGACCCGGATCGTGGACGAGGCCAGCGCCGCCACCTCGTTCACCGTCGTTCTCCTGGGCATCGCCGCGTCCATCGCTCTGCTCCTGGGCGCGGTGGGCATCTACGGCGTGATCTCCTACGTCGTGGGACGCAGAACGCAGGAGATCGGGGTGCGCATGGCCCTGGGTGCTCCGGCGGGCCTGGTGCTCCGCGACGTCGTCGGCCAGGGGATGCTGCTGGCCGGCGGTGGGGTAATGGTGGGTCTGGTGGGCGCCTGGGCGGCGAGCCGGGTGCTGGAGTCGCTCCTCTTCGGAGTGAGCGCTACCGATCCGGCGACCTATGCCGCCATGGCGGGGGCACTCGCCGCAGTGGCCTTCGTCGCCTCCTGGTTCCCCGCCAGGAGAGCGGCTCGACTGGATCCCGTGAGAGCGCTTCGGGGGGAGTAGCGCGAGCAGGTCGCTGAAGAGGGGAGCACCCGACCGTCCCGGCGGGTGCTCCCCTTGACGTCTTAGGGGAGCTGCTCCATCCTACCTCATCCCTCAGGACCTGAGGGGTCGCCCGAATCCCGGGCGTCACGAGCAAGGCTCCCGGAGGATCCATGGACCTGGTGCAGGGCACCCTCGACGTCATGATCCTGAAGGCGCTCCAGTGGGGGCCGTGCCACGGCTACGCGGTGAGCCGCTGGATCAAGCGGACCACCGACGAGGTGCTCACCGTCGAGGAAGGGGCGCTGTATCCCGCGCTCCACCGGCTCCAGCGAAAGGGGCTGGTGGCCTCGGAGTGGGGCGTGTCCGAGAACAATCGCCGGGCCAAGTTCTACGAGCTCACCCCCAAGGGTCGGCGGGCCCTGGCCGAGGAGTCCCGGAGCTGGGCGCGGTACGCCCGCGCCGTGGACAGGGTCCTTCGCGCCGAGACGCCGGGGGGTGGAGAAGGGTGAAGCTCCCCGAAGGCTTCCGCAGGACCACGCCCCCGGGCTTGCGGGACGGCCGCGACGAGACCGAGGAGGAGATCCGCTTCCACATCGAGTCCCGCGTGGACGAGCTGGTGGCAGGTGGCATGGACGAGTCCCGTGCCAGGCAGGAGGCGCGCAAGGAGTTCGGCGATCCGGAGCGAGCGGTGAGGAGGGCGGAACGCGAGTCACGAGGTGGAGGGTGGATGATGACGACGGCGTGGAGATGGCTCGAGGACGCGGCGAGGGACGTTCGGCTCGCCGGGCGGCAGATGTGGCGCAACCCGGGGCTCTGGACGGCCGCGGTACTGACCCTGGCCCTGGGCGTGGGAGGAACGACGGCGGTCTATTCCGTGGTCCACGGCGTCCTGGTCCGCCCCCTCCCGTATCCCGACGAGGGCCGGGTGGTGCGGGTCTGGCCCACGGCGCCAGCCGATGCCGACGGAGGGCGGCAGGCGTGGTCGATTCCCGATCTGGAGGACTGGCGGGACCGATCGGAGTCGGTGGTGGCGATGGGGGCCTACACCGCCCGCCTGTCCGGCCTGGTGGTCCCCACCGCCTCGGGCGCCCCCGAGGAGATCCGCACGACCTGGGTCACCTCGGGGTTCTTCGAGAGCCTGGGAACCATCCCGGAGATGGGGGTCGTGCTCCCGGACGAGGCAGAGGATACCGACCCTCGTGTCGTGGTCCTTTCCCACGCCTACTGGCTGCGGCGGTTCGGCGGAGATCCGGACGTGGTGGGAGAGATCCTGGACGGCCAACAGGGCGCGTTCCGGATCGTGGGGGTCATGCCGCCCGGGTTCGCCTTTCCCGACCCGGAGGTCGAAGCATGGACCTTCCTGGCGAACGTGGAGCAGGCGTCCGTGCCGTGGGCGCTGCGCCAGGTCCGCGTCTTCGACGGCGTCGCGCGCCTGGCCACCCGCTCGGGAGATGCCGCCGCCGACCGGGTTGCGGCGACCCGGGAGTTGGAGGGCGTGGCACGGTCGGTGGCGGAGGATCTTCCTGAGACCAACGCGGGGATCACCGGAGTGGCCATGACGCCCGTCCGGACGGCCATCGTGGGAGACGTTCGGACGCCCCTTCTCATCGTGCTGGCCGCCGTGACGCTCACGCTGCTCATCGCCTGCACGAACGTGGCGAACCTGCTTCTCGCCCGGGGCTCGGCCCGGCTAAGGGAGTTCGAGGTCCGGGCGTCGCTGGGCGCCGGACGCTTCCGCATGGTGCGTCAGGTGCTGGCCGAGAGCCTGCTCATGGGGCTCATGGGTGGCGCCGCCGGCGTGGCCCTGGCTGCCACCGCGGTGCCCCTGCTCGTGTCCCGCGCGGATCTCCTTCTCCCCCGCAGCCAGGACGTGGCGGTGGATGCCCCCGTGCTGCTTGCGGCCCTGGCCGTCGCCGTCGGGACCGGACTGATGGTGGGATTGCTTCCCGCGCTAAGGGTCCGTGGAGGATCGCCGGGTGTGGAACGGGTCGGCGGTCCCGGCTCCGGAGCGCACGGTGGGGCCCGAGGGCTGCTCGACGGACTCGTGTTCGCCGAAGCAGGGCTGGCCGTGGTCCTGCTCGTCGGAGGCGGGCTGCTCATGCGGAGCTTCGTCGAGCTGCGCTCGGTGGACCCGGGCTTCCAGGCCGAGGGCCTGCTGGTCGCCGACGTCGTGGTCCACGGGTACGACGAGGCCGAAGGGTATCTGTCGTTCCGGGATCGATTCCTGGAGGAGTTGGAGGCCATCCCCGGCGTGCTGGGCGCGACGACGGTGAAGGAGTTTCCCACGCGAGGGTTGGGCGAGGAGTGGGCATGGCGCCTTCGTGGCGATCCCGAGCCGCTCCCGGGGGAGGGCCGTACCGCCCAGGCCATGCACGTCCACCGCGACTTCTTCCAGGTCATGAGGATCCCGCTCCTGGCGGGCTCGCTGCCAGGACCCGACCTGGAGCTCTCGTTGATCATCAACGAGCGTCTTGCCCGAGCCGCGTTCGGATCCGCCGAGGAGGCGGTGGGCGGGATGCTGGTGGTCACCGGGGTGGAGGCCCCGGTCCGGGCGGTGGTGGGCGACGTCCTGCACGCCGATCCGTCGGCGGATCCCCCTCCCATGATCTACGTGGACGACCGGATCAACGCCCGCAGGGTCTTCTCCTTCGTGGTCCGCACCGAAGGAGATCCGCTGGCGCTGGCCACACCGTTCGCGTCCACCCTGAGCCGTATGGATGCCCGACAGCCCATCCGGTCGCTCTACACCGCGGAGTCCGCCTTCTCCGAGGCCGTGGGCCAGCCTCGTTTCTTCGCGCTGCTCATGTCCCTGTTCGCCGCCGGCGCGGCCATTCTGGCGGCCGTGGGGATCTACGGCGTCGTAGCGTATTCCGTGAGAAGGCGGACGCGGGAGATCGGGCTCCGCCTGGCTCTGGGCGCCGAGCGGTCGGACGTGCGCCGCATGGTGGTCGCCGGAGCGCTTCGTCCCGTCCTGGGGGGGCTGGTCATGGGCCTGGCCACCGCAGCCGCCCTCTCCTCGCTCATTCGCGGGATGCTCTTCGGCGTCGGCCGCATGGACCCGGTGACCTACGGGATGGTGGCCCTGGGCTTCGCCGCCGTGGCGCTGCTCGCCGCCGCCGCACCCGCTCGAGAAGCGACGCGCGTAGACCCGCGCGAGGCGTTGCGTGCCGAGTAGGCCCCATGGCCGCAAGGCGACCGCCATCCGCGAGGCGTGATCCGCCCCAGGTACTAATGATATAGTTGACAAGACGCTGCCGGCACCCCACTGTGTACTAAATCACTAGTAGACAGGGGCGTCGGGCTCGTGGGCGCTCCCCGGAAACGGAGGCGCTGATGGACGTCCGATTCACCGAGCGGGAGCTGGACCTGATGAACGTCCTCTGGGCGAACGGACCCTCCACGGTGGCGGAGGTCCGTGAAGCGCTCGAGGACGATCTGGCCTACACCACGGTGCTCACCGTGCTGCGGGTGCTGGAGGAGAAGGGGCACGTCACCCACGACACCGAGGGGCGGGCTCACCGCTATCGGGCGCTGGTGGAGCGGGACCTGGCGGCGCGGAGCGCGCTACGGCGCGTGACCGAACACCTGTTCTCCGGATCGTCGGAGCTGCTGGTGACCCGGCTGGTTCAGGACCAGCCCCTGTCGGGAGATGAGCTCCGCCGGCTTCGGGACCTGCTGGACCGCAGGCTCGAGGAGGAGGAGTCATGACCGCGGCCGTGATGACGTTCCTCGTGCTCGTGTCCATGGCCGCCGCTGTGGCGAGCCGGCTCGCCGAAGGCGGCCTCCGTGGGTTCGGGCTGCCCACGCGGTTCGTGTGGCTGGCCGGCCTCATGGTCGGGCCCACCCTCCTCGCGGCGCGTGCCCTGGCCCCTGCCGTCACCCCCTCCATGGGCGCCGGGGCGCTGCCCGAGGTGGTCGTGGAGCTCCCCGCGCTCATCGTCGGTGGAGCCGAACCCGCCGGCAGAGTCCTGGACCTGGCGCTCCTCGGCTTCTGGATCGTCTCGTTCCTCGCCGTGGTGACGACTCTGGGCGTGGCGCGTCTCCGCCTGGCGCGAGATCTCCGTCAGTGGACCAGGACGCGCGTCCTGGGTGTCCACGTGTCGGTCTCCAGGGACCTGGGTCCCGCGGTGGTGGGCATCACCCGATCCGCCATCGTGCTCCCCGAATGGATTCTCCATCTCCCCGAGCCACAGCTCGGCCTGGTGCTGGCGCATGAAGAGGAGCACCGATCCGCCCGTGATCCCGCGTTGCTCGCGGCCGCGGTGGCGCTCGTGGCCGCCACGGCGTGGAATCCCGTGAGCTGGTGGATGCTCCGGCGGCTGCGGCACGCCATCGAGATCGACTGCGACCGCCGGGTGCTCCGCAGCACCGGAAGCCGGCGTGCCTACGGGGAGAGCCTCCTCACCGTGGCCGGGCGTGCGTGCCGTCCGACCCTCCCCATGGCCGCGTTCACCGAAGCCCCTCATGCACTCGAAAGGAGGTTGTTGGCCATGACCACACGCATCTCGAACCGGACGCGTCTCGCGGGAAGCGCCCTGATGGCCGTGGCGGCTCTCGTGGGCGCACAGGCCTGCTCCGTGGACAGCCCCCTGGGGCGGGAGAGCGCGGACGAGGAGCCGGTCAGGTCCCAGGTCGTCGACCTGTCCGAGCCGACCTTCACGCCGTTCACGGACGCGCCAACCATCACGAACCGGGACGAGGTCATTGCCGCCCTGGGCGCCGAATACCCGGCTCTGCTCCGGGACGCGGGCGTCGGCGGCACGGTGCGCATCTACTTCTTCATCGACGAGACCGGCACCGTGGGAGAGCTACGGCTGGACCAGTCCAGCGGGCACCAGGCGTTGGATCAGGCGGCCCTGCGCGTCGCCGGCGTGTACCGGTTCACCCCGGCCCTGAACCGAGGTGACGCCGTCCCCGTCTGGGTGTCGTTCCCCATCACGTTCAGGTCCGACGCCGGCTAGGGGGCCGGTCCCTTATCCGCCACTCCACGGGCGCCCGTGGAGTGGCGTCAGGGCCCTGGGGTTGAAGCCAGTTCCACGGGACCCAGTGCACGGAGCTGGGGAAGGGCGACCTCCGGATCCCCGGTGACGACGAGCAGCATGTCGTCCGGCCGGAAGTACTCCCGAGCCATGCCCTGCACGTCTTCGGGGGTCACGGCATGTACCCTGTCCACGAAGCCGGTGAGGTAGGCCGGCGGCAGGTCGTGGAGGTCGAGGAACGACAGCTGGGCCACGATTCCGCCCCGACTGGAGTTCTGCAGCACGAAGATGCCGGCCAGGTAGTTGCGGATCCCGTCGAGCTCCTCCTCGGGGGGTGCCTCGTCGCGGAGCCGCTCGATCTCGTGGAGGATCTCCCGCACGGCCGGGCCGGTGACAGGGCTCGCCACATCCGCCGTCTGAAGCCAGAAGG
>CAYGKI010000192.1:0-6464 GCA_964350235.1 uncultured Gemmatimonadaceae bacterium
TCCGAGGCTAGAGGTGCTCAGTGCCAGTCGTGACGAGGTCTGGGGTGTCACTCTCGGCGAGTTCGACGAGCCCTACATCCATCGTTTTCAGGTGGCGTCGGGTTGCTGATCGCTCGTTCCCTTCTCCGGCCTGGAGCGCGGGTCGGTGTCGGGAAGCGCGGAACCCATGCTTTCGCCAGCATGTTTCCGGGTCCGCTCACTTCGTTGGCCCCGTGGTGTCTGGCGCGACTCACCCGGTAGGGAGCACGTTCAGAAAGACCTGTTCACCGGGCGAGACCAAGAGGAGGGAGCCGAATGATCTGCGAATGGGGGAAGAGCGTCGGCGCAGGGATGTTGGCGTGTGCGGTTGTGGGAGGGTGTTACTCCCCCGAGCGCCCGGAGGCCGGAGATCTCCTCATCTCTGTAGACTCGTCCGGTGCGTATCCTGTGGTGACGAGTACCGGGCCGGCCCCACAGTGGACGGTTGAGCTGATCGGCTCCCTCGGCGAAGTCGCGACCCTGGGGGATCCCGCACCCGATGAGTTCGGCCGTGTCTCGAGCGTCGTCGTCGGCACCGACGACTGGATATGGGTCGCAGACGCCATCAACGCGCAGGTCAAGGCGTTCCGACCGGATGGGTCCATGGCGCTCGAGGTTGGTCGCCAAGGAGAGGGGCCAGGCGAGTTCAGCTCCATCTACTCCCTCGCCTGGGTAGACGATCTGCTGCTTGTCCTCGACCTCGGCAACGGACGCGTCGCCGAGCTGTCCCGGAATGGAGAATGGCTGCGCACGCGGAGGGCGCCGGGGAGGGTAAGCGGATCGCCGGCGATGCTCCGATTCTATCCCCTCAGCGACAGCACGGTGGTTCAGTGGTCGTTGAAGATAGACGACGGCGGAGCCACGCGAACATGGGTGGAGCACGGGCCAAGCGGCATCACCGGTGAACGGCAGCAACTGGCGATCGCACCTCCAGAAGTCACGTCGATCAGGTGCGACCGCCCCGATGGGGTGGTCTCCTTCTTCAACACACCCTTCGCGGGTCAGCAGCTCGACCACCCGGCCTTAGCCGGACGCACCTACTTCGCATGGTCACGCGAGTACCGGATCGCCTTGATGGAGGCCAACGGCGATACCATCCGTGTCATCCAGCGGGACTGGCCAGTCGTCGGGATATCTGACGAGGAATGGGAGCGGGAGACCGCCGATTTTCGGGCGCTCCGGGATGAGTGGCCCTCGGCGCAGTGCACCCCGAACCGCATGGATAGGCCGAGCCGCAAGGCCGCGATCAGGAACCTCCTCGTCGATACCCAGGGTCAGCTTTGGGTCGAGGCTGTTGGTGAGCACGGCCCTGTGTGGGAAGTATTCGACGCAGAGGGCCGGCTGGTGGGATCGATCCCCGGCTTCGAGTATCAGGACCGGGTCGCCCCGTCTATCCGAGGCCGGCGTATCGCTTGGTCCACCGCCGATTCGCTGGGCGTCCAGTACGTCCACTGGGGTCGTGTCCTAGGGGACCAGACCCCCTAGACGGACAGTGCCGCAGTACGCGGAGCCGCGGTCAGCGTTCGGATCCCTCCCCGGGGGCATTGCGACAGAGGCTCGCGACTTCTTCCCCAAACAGCTCCTGCAGGACAAGGTGCTCGTCGACGACCTCACCCCTAACCCCGAGGTCGTCTTCCGTCACGAATACCCCGTCCGGTCCCGCTGACCAGATACAGTAGCTGGCATCGAACGGAATGAATCGGAGACGTGCTCCCCACTCATCTCGATCGATGACTATTCGCTGCGGCTGGGCCGTGGAGAGCTGATCCTGGTCCCTCGGCATCACACCACTTGCTGCCCAGTATCCGGCGATGGCACCGTGCATGCCACGCATCTTGACTAAGGTGCGGTCGCGGGAGTCTGGCCACACATCCTCCATGCTGTCCTCCGTGTAACACCCAAGACAGATGACCATCCCGCAGAGGAGTAGAACAGGGACGTGGGTCTCATTGGCAGAAGCTTCCCGCAAACGCGGTGCGGTGGGTAGGCACGGAGAACGCGTAGGCGTTGGCCGGCCTCAGAGTTGAAGCCGAAGACCCGTCCGCACCAGGGCGGTCGGTGGACGAGGGACGCCCAGCCGCACTCTCCCTTCCCCCGGTACTCCTCGTCGCCGCCACAGCCGGTATCCGCATCCCGTCGATGTCCCGGTTCACCTGGTACAGCACCACCTGTAGGCGGAGCCGCGCACAGGATTCGAGGTGTCGTGTGCTACGTCTGTCCCCTAACGATAGTGAGGAGCAAAGCGATCGACCCTTAGCCGCAGAAATGAATGGACCGATTCTCTTCAGAAGTCACCCTCCGGGGTAGAACGAACATACCCGCGCCGGGGGTGAGGGTACCAACCCCCCCCGCGGGTTGCGCTCTCCGGACCGCCGTAGAGGGCCCGGTGACGGCACAAAGGAGTCGCTGAGTGATCTCCGAAAGGCATGCACCGTCGCAGGCCCTCGCGTAGTGGACTCCTGGGGCTCCGGCACCGCCCCATTGTTCGACGTTCGCAAGATCCGACAAGCGCGGTACCACCCTGTGTGCGTACGTTCCAGGCTGGCACCCCCACCCTCGGACACCCACCCCAACTCGGAGTGAACCCATGCACCTCGGATGCTTCTCAGTCAGCCTGTCCGTGAAGGACCTCGCGGCGTCCAGCGCGTTCTATCAGAAGCTCGGGTTCGAGGTCTTCCACGACGCCAGCGAGCACAACTACATGATCCTGGCCATGGGCGACACCAAGATCGGTCTGTTCCAGGGCATGTTCGAAGGGAACATCCTGACCTTCAATCCCGGGTGGGACCAGGACGCCCGACCCCTGGAGTCCTACACCGACGTGCGCCGGATTCAGGAGAAACTGAAGTCCGAGGGCCTGACGTTGGCCAGCGAGACGGACGAGGACGGGACGGGGCCGGCCAGCATCACGCTCATCGACCCTGACGGCAACGCCATACTCATCGACCAGCACGTCTAGCCGACAGGCCTCCCGCACGCCCTTCGAGAGCCCCAGCCAGTGCCGCCGAGAACACCCCGGTCCGAGGCCTACGTGGCCCGTATCGACCGGGTGATCGACCACATCCACGAAGAGCTAAGCGGTGACCTCTCCCTGGGCACCTTGGCTCGGGTCGCGCACTTTTCGCCCTACCACTTCCACCGGATCTTCAAGGGCGTCACCGGCGAGACGTTGAACGCGTTCGTACGCAGGGCGCGCATCGAACGGGCGGCTCGGTTGCTGCGGGCCGCCCCACAGCGCCTTGTCTCCTCCGTGGCCCTCGAAGTGGGCTTCTCGTCCCTGGCCGCGCTGTCACGCGCGTTCAAAGAGCATTACGGCATCAGCCCTGGCCATTGGGATCGCCGGTCCGGGCTCAAGGCGCGTTCCATCGACTGTGCCTACCCGGATCTGCCCGTGTACTCGCCGGACGAGCTGTCCGAGATGGCGTCACTCTTTCCCGTACGCATCGAGCACGTACCCGCGCGCAGGATCGCCTATGTGCGGACGGCGGATTCCTACAGCGAGGGAGCTTTCCAACGAACGTACGACGCCCTCATGGCCTGGGTCTCGGCCACGGGCGTGCGCGCCGGGGACGTTTTCGCCATGTCCCACGACCAACCCGATCTGACCTCGACGGAGAAGTGTCGGCTGGACGTGGCGTGCGTGGTTCCGGACGACCTCGGCTCCAGCGATGGCGTGCGGACGCGCCTCATGCCGGCCATGCGCGTTGCGTCGGCCTCGTGCACGGGGGCGTTCGAGAACGTGCACAAGGTGTGGGAGTTCCTCTACCGGCACTGGCTCCCACGAAGTCGATACGAGCCCCGGAACCTCCCCGCGATGGAGCGCTTCGTAACCCAGCCGGAGGACTGGTGGCGAGACCAGGCCGTCAACCTGGAGGCATGGATACCCGTCCGGGCTTTGCGGAAGGTCTGAGCCCACCGCTCAGGCAGCCCTTCCCGCGCGCGCAGCCCACACCCCCTCGATGGATGGAACCCCCGGGAGCGGCCGGTTCCTATCCCTGGCTCGACTCCGCCCGACGTCCGGCCAGATAGCCCACGCAATAAGCCCTCAAGGTGGCCTCGAACCGGCTCATCTCCGGGGACGCGTGGAGCCCGGCCTCACCGCGGCGGCGGAGCCCCTCAGCCAGCTTGGCCACGGCCGTGGTGAGCTCGGCCACGTGCGGGTCCCGCGAGCCCGGGCCATCCAGGACCACGTGGTTCTCGTCGCCGATGCCCGTGACGGTGCCCTCTTCGAAGTCGTCCTCCTCCCCGGCATCGTCGGGAGAGATGAACGTCACCTCGTCCCCGTCCGGCGCGCCACCCTGGCCGTCGGGGTAGTAGAAGGCCTCATCGACCGGCGACGCGGGCACGTTCGACCCCTCGCCCCTGACCTCCGGAGCCACGTCGCCGTCCCCCGCACGTCCACCGCGAGGCGGAAATGCGGGAGGTGGAAGGCGGGAGGGCTTGCGATCCTCGGTCATGACGTGGCTCCCGTGGTTGAGGTCATAGCACGAATTCGATAAGCAAGAAGCCCGCCACCAGGAGCGCGCCGAAGACCATGGCCAGGATGTCGAAGTACCGATCGATGAACCGGGCGATAGGCGGGCCGAACCGGTAGATGAGGGCCGCCAGAATGTAGAAGCGCAACCCACGGCTGAGCACGGACGCGACGACGAACACGAAGAAGTTCACCGAGAACACGCCGGCGGACAGCGTGAACACCTTGTACGGGATGGGGGTGAGCCCGGCGAGGAAGACGGCCCAGAAGTCGTACTGGTCGTAGAGGGCCTGGACGCGGTCGAACGCCTCCGGGCTGACCCCGGGGACGTAGCTGTAGAACCACCCCTCCGCCACGTGCCAGAAGCCGGCCCCGAGCCCGTACCCGATGACGCCGCCCACCACCGAGGCCAGCGTGGCCACCGCGGCGAATCGGAAGGACTTTCCGGCCGCGCCGAGGCACAGGGCGATGAGGAGCGGGTCCGGCGGAATGGGGAAGAACGACGACTCGGCCATGGCCAGCAGGAACAGGGCCGTGGGACCGTAGGGGGTCTCGGCCCAGTGCAGCACCCAGTCGTAGAGGCGCCGCACCACGTTCGGCTTCTTCTCCGTCACTCGCTCCCCTCACCTTTCCAGGCGAATCTTCCGAGAAGCGGGACGAATGAGCATTCCCCCCGCACGATTTCCTCCAGCGCCACCCCGCCCTCCTTCCTCACCATCACCAGGTCCTGCGCGTCCCTCGATCCCACGGGGATGAGCATGCGCCCGCCCTCGGCCAGCTGATCCACCAGAGACGACGGCACGGAGGGCGCCGCCGCGGAGACGACGACCACGTCGAACGGCTGGTACTTCCGCCACCCGATGGTGCCGTCCCCCACCAGCAGGGCCACGTTCTTGAGCTGCATCTCGTCCAGCGCCTTCCGCGCCCTCCGGGACAGGTCCCGCACGCGCTCCACCGAATAGACCCGGTCTGCCATGAGCGCCAGAAGAGCGGTCATATAACCGCTTCCGGTCCCGATCTCCAGCACCTTGTCGTCCCGGTCCGGCCGGAGGAGGGACAGGTAGTACGCCTGGAGCGAGGGCTGCGAGGCCGTCTGCCCGAACCCGATGGGGATGGCCGCGTCTTCGTAGGCGCGGGGCCAGACGCCCTCGGGAAGGAACAGGTGGCGGGGCACCCGGTCGAAGACCTCCAGCACCTCGAGATCCTCGATGCCCCGCTCACGGATATCCTCGATGAGCTTGCGTCGGTATCCGACGTAGCGGGTGTCGTCTAGAGACTCATGTCCCAAGACCGCACCTCCTCGAGAAGTCGATAGTTCGTCAGGTCCAGATGGAGCGGCGTCACCGACACGTAGCCGTCCTCCACGGCCTGGAAGTCAGAGTCGCTGGAGCCGCGCCAGTGGGCCACGCCTCCCCCGATCCAGAAGTACTCCTTGCCGGAGGGGTCATGGGCGCGGGTGATGCTCTCCGAGTAGCGGCGCCGGCCCAGGGAGGTGACGCGGATCCCCTTCACCTCGTCGGGGGCCACCGCGGGCAGATTCACGTTGAAGAGCGTGTCGTCCGGGAAGGGACGGTCCAGCAGAATCCCGGACAGGATCCGCTCCACCACCCCCTCCCATCCCTCCAGCTCCTCGTATCGGTCCCCGGTGTAGGAGAGGGCCACGGAAGGGACTCCGATGACCGTGGCCTCCATGGCCGCGGCCACCGTCCCGGAGTACAGCACGTCCTCCCCCATGTTGGGACCGTGGTTCACGCCGGACACGCACACGTCCGGCTTGCCCTCCAGGAGCTCGTTCGTGGCGAGGATGACGCAATCGGTGGGAGTGCCGTCCACGATCCACGAACCGTCCGTCGACCTGCGGGCCCTCAGCGGATGATGCAGCGTCAGGGAGTGGCTGGTGGCGCTCTGTTCACGGTCCGGAGCCACCACGGTCACGGATCCCAGGGAACGCGCGGCCGAGGCCAGCACACGG
>CAYGKI010000193.1:0-6416 GCA_964350235.1 uncultured Gemmatimonadaceae bacterium
GAGCAAGCAGCGGAACGGACCCACGGGTGTGGTACAGCTCTTCTTCCAGAAGGCGTACACACGCTTCGACTCGGTGGCGCCGGGAACCTTCGGGAACGGCCCCGGGGGCGGAGACGGCGGCTACGGATCGTGAGCGTGGGTGATCCAGGCCCCGGCACGGCCGGGGTGGTGGTGCCCGCGGCGGGATCCGGTCAGAGGATGGGCGGCGTGAAGAAGGCCTTCCTGGAGGTGTCGGGCATCCCGGTGCTCCAGCGCGCCCTGGCCCCCTTTCTCGCCGATCCCCGGGTCACGCACGTGGTCGTCGCGCTCCCAAGGGCGGATGCGGAGGCGCCTCCGCGCTGGCTGTTGGAGCTGGATGGACGGATCCGCGTCACCGCAGGTGGCTCGACTCGAGCGGCATCGGTGCGCGCCGCCATGGACGCGCTTCCCGCCGACGTGGACGTCATCGCGGTCCACGACGCCGCACGCCCGTTCGTCACCGCCGAGGTCGTGCGTCGATGCATCGATCTCGCCCTGTCCGGAGTGGGGGCGGTGGCGGGCACGCCCGCCGTCGACACGCTGAAGCGCGTGGACGCCGAGGGTCTGGTGGTGGAGACGCCGCCTCGCGCGGAGATGTGGCACGCCCAGACGCCTCAGGTCTTTCCGGCGGCCGCGCTCCGTCGTGCCTACGGGGAAGGGCGGGAGGGGACCGACGACGCGTCCCTGGTGGAGGGGTCGGGCACGTCCATCCGCATGGTGGATGCCGGCCCCGGCAACTTCAAGGTGACCCACCCGAGGGACGTGCGCCTGGCCGAGGCCGTGGTGGGCGACGCGGGAGACGGAACACGGTGAGCGGCCCCACCCGGATGGACTTCCGCCCCGATCCCGATGCCGATCTCACGCCGGTTCTGGAGCATATCGCCGCCGGCAGGCCACTGGTCTATCCCACCGAGACCGTGTACGGCCTGGGCGGCGCGGGCACGCCAGGCTGCGGCGCCCGGGTCCAGGAGCTGAAAGGGCGGGATGCCCGACAGCCCGTCCTCGTGCTGGTGGAGAACGCCGGGGCGGTGCCGGATCTCCGGTGGACGGAAGCGGCGCGCGAGCTCGCGGAGGCATTCTGGCCGGGCGCGCTCACCCTGGTCCTGTCGGACCCCGAGGGTATCTTCCCGGAAGGCGTGCGAGGTGACCCGGGGGGTGGGGTGGGTGTGCGGGTGAGCCCACACCCGTGGGTGAGACGGTTGCTGGCGGCCTACGGGCTCCCGCTCATCTCCACGAGCATGAACCAGAGCGGCGCCCCTCCGGCGCGATCGGGCTCAGACGCCCTGGCCGTGGCCGAGAAGATGGGCGCCTCCGACATCCTCGTGGTGGACTGGGGCACGTTGCCGCCGTCAGAGCCGTCCACCGTCCTGGACTGTACGGGAGAAACGCCGGTGGTGCTGCGTGAGGGAAGCGTACCCGTCGGGCGACTGCGTTGCGTGATACCGGAGATCCATGAGCGAGCCCACGACTGACCCATCCTCCCCCGTCGAGCCTCCACCGACGCCGTCCAGCGGGCCCTACCGGCTGCTCTTCGTATGCACCGGCAACACGTGCCGGAGCCCCATGGCGCAGGTCATCGCGCGCGAGCTCGCAGCGTCGGAGGGACGCCGGGCCGTGGAGGTTCGCTCCGCGGGGGTGGGTGCGTTTCCCGGATCTCCGCCCTCGGAGGGCGCCGTGCGAGCGGCCGCCAGGCGCGGCATCGACCTGTCCGGTCATCGGGCGACGCTGCTCACGCGGCGGGAGGTGGAATGGGCGGACCTGATCCTGACCATGTCTCCACCCCACCTGATGCGGGTGGGTGAGCTGGGCGGTGGGGGGCAGGCCACGCTCCTGACGGCCTTCGCGGAAGGGGGTCAGGCGGGCTCCGTGCCCGATCCCATCGGCGGCTCCGACGCGCAGTATGAAGCGACCTACCGGCGGTTGGAGGAGCTGGTGGGGAAGACCCTGGCCCGTCTCGAGACCGAGGGCGCGCCTTGAGCGCCCCGTCCGCCGCCCGGCTCTTGGCCCTTCTGGGGGATCCCGTCGCCCATTCGGCGTCACCCGCCATGCAGAACGCCGCCTTCCGCGCCTCCGGCGTGGAGGGCGTGTATGTGGCTCTGGGCTGCGGCTCCGACGACCTCCCGGGTCTCCTGAGGGGGATCGCTCGTGCCGGGGGTGGGGGGAACGTGACCCTCCCCCACAAGGAGCGGGCGGTGGGCCTGCTGGACGAGCCCAGCGACGCCGTCCGCCGCACCGGCGCGTGCAACACCTTCTGGGGTGACGAAGAGGGCAAGGTCCACGGAGACAATACCGACGTGGAGGGCTTCCGGCGGGCGCTGGGCCTGTTCCTGCCCGAATCCGTGGCGGGGCGGTCCGTCCTGCTGCTCGGCGCCGGCGGCGCCGCCCGCGCGGTGCTCCTGGCGCTCATCGAGGAAGGAGCCGACCAGGTGGTGGTGCTCAACCGGACGCCGGAGCGTGCGCGCGCCGTGGCCCGGCGAATCGGGGGCGAGCGGGCGCGGGTGGCAGCGGAGCCCGCCGACGTGGAGGGCATGCCGTTCGGGTTGGTGGTGAACGCCACCCGTTTGGGACTCACGCCGGACGATCCCGCGCCCATCGATTTCGGCCTGCTCGGTCCCGTGGAGGCGGCCATGGACCTGGTCTACGGTCGCGAAGCCACCGTGTTCGTGCGGGAGGCGCGCGCTCGCGGCATCCGTGCCGCCGATGGCCGGGAGATGTTGGTACAGCAGGGGGCCGTCGCGTTCGAGCGCTGGTGGCACCGGAAGGCCCCCGTGGACGTGATGCGGGCGGCCCTGGGCCTCCGGACCGACGACGTGCGGGACCCGTCCCCTCAGGCTCCGGCCACCGAGTAGCGTCGGCGCGGGACCTTGGGTACCTGGACGGGGCGTGCCTGGATGGAGGACCTGCTCGGTGTGCTGCTCCCCGCCGGATGCGTCTCCTGCGGCCGATGGATTCCCCGTGGCCGGTCCACCCGGGCGGAGCTGGTGTGTCCCCCCTGTCGGGCCCGCATGAAGAGAGGGTCGTGGCCGCGCTGCCCCCGCTGCCATTGGCCCCGGGGCACCCGCCGGAACCCGCACGTCGAGTGCCGGGCATGCGCCCCGTGGCCACCGTCGATTCTCGCCGCGCGGTTCGCCTTCGAGCTGCGCCCACCGGTGGACGATCTCGTCCACGGCCTGAAGTACGAAGGATGGCAGGAGCTCGCCCCCATGATGGGGGATGCCCTGGCCGAGCTGGAGCTGCCTTGGCCCGACGGCGTGACCGCGCCCCCTTTGGTGGCCGCCGTGCCCACCACCCCGGGCCGCGTTCGAGCCCGGGGTTACAACCAGGCTGAGCTCCTCGCCAGGCGGATGGCGGCCCGGCACGGTTGGCGTGTGGTCACCGCCCTGGAGCGGAGAAGCGCCCTGCGGTCACAGACGTCCCTCACCCCGGAAGCACGCTGGCAGAACGTCCGGGGGGCGTTTCGCCCCGGCCCGGACGCGAGGGTCGTGAAGGGACGGTGGGTGATTCTGGTGGACGACGTGCTCACAACCGGTGCTACCGCCGCGGCCGCGGCCGAGTGTCTTGCCGGGGTGGGCTCCGGGCCCGTGGTGGTCGCCACGTTCGCCCGCGCGGTCCAGGAGGGGGCGCGCTTCGCGGCCTAGATGTTATGTTTCCCGGCTCAGGACGACGCCCACAGGATCAGACATACAGACCAACAGGACCGGACATCATGGCGGTGCGCGTAGCGATCAACGGATTCGGACGAATCGGACGGAACGTGCTTCGGAGCGCCAAGCAGGCGGGCCGGGACGACATCGATTTCGTGGCGGTGAACGACCTCACCGACGCGGAGACCCTGGCGCACCTCCTTCGCTACGACTCGGTGCACGGAAAGTACCCCGGGACCGTGGAGGTCTCCGGCGAGGGGATCGTGGTGGACGGTGACACCATCCGCGTGCTGAGCGAGCGGGATCCGGCCCAGCTTCCGTGGAGCGACCTGGGCGTGGACATCGTCGTGGAGTCCACGGGGCTCTTCACCAAGCGCGATAGCGCCGCCAAGCACCTGGAGGCCGGCGCCCGGAAGGTCATCATCTCCGCGCCGGCGAAGCAGGAGGACGTCACCATCGTCCTGGGCGTCAACGAGGACAAGTACGATCCGGACCGGCACGACGTCATCTCCAACGCCAGCTGCACCACCAACTGCCTGGCCCCGGTGGTGAAGGTCCTGTCCGACACGTTCGGGTTCCGCCACGGCCTCATGACCACCGTGCACTCGTACACCAACGACCAGAACATCCTGGACCTGCCGCACAAGGACATGCGGCGGGCTCGCGCGGCGGCCATGTCCATGATCCCCACCACCACGGGCGCCGCCAAGGCCACCGGGCTGGTGCTGCCGGAAGTGAACGGACGCATCGACGGCATGGCCATCCGCGTTCCCACGCCTGACGTGTCCCTGGTGGACCTGGTGGCGGAGCTGGAGAAGGACGTGACCGTCGAGGAGGTCAATCAGGCCTTCGACGAGGCCGCCAACGGCCGGATGAAGGGCGTCCTGGGCGTCTCCAGAGAGCCGCTGGTCTCCATCGACTACACAGGAAACCCCTACAGCTCCATCGTGGACGCCGTATCCACCAGTGTCATGCAGGGCCGGATGGTGAAGGTCCTGTCTTGGTACGACAACGAGTGGGGGTATTCCTCCAGGGTCGTGGACCTGGTGAGCTACGTGGCCGAGCGGCTTCCCGCCGGCGCCGGAGCCTGATCGCCTAGCGGGACCCGTCCAACACTTCCTCCCGTCGACCCAGCGCCGAATGAAACGGAATCTGTCCGACCTCGACGCGTCCCGACTCGAGGGCCAGGTGGTTCTGGTTCGGTCGGACCTCAACGTCCCCCTGGAGGACGGAAAGGTCACCGACGACCAGAGAATCCGTGCCTCCTTGCCCACCTTCCGGCTTCTCCTGGACGCGGGGGCCAGGGTGGTGGTGCTGTCCCATCTCGGGCGTCCCAAGGGGCAGAAGGACGAGCGCTACTCCCTGAGGCCTGTGGCGACCCGGCTCTCCGAGCTTCTGGGCCGGCCCGTGCGGTTCGTCCCGGACAGTGACGGCCCGGGCGTGGCCGCGGCGGTGTCGGAGCTCGAGGATGGCGAGATCGTCCTCCTCGAGAATACCCGCTTCTTGCCGGGCGACACGGCCAACGACGCCGAGCTGGCGGACGGCTGGGCGAGCCTGGGGAGAATCTTCGTCAACGACGCCTTCGGGGCCGCGCACAGGGCCCACGCCTCGACCTCCGGGCTCGCCGAGGCGGTGGTGGCGAGGGGCGGAGAGGCGGTGGCGGGGCTGCTCCTGGAGCGGGAGCTCCGCTACCTGCAGGGCGCGCTCGCCGAGCCGGACCGGCCGTTCGTGGCCATCCTCGGGGGCGCGAAGATCTCGGGGAAGATCGACGTGATCTCGGCGCTGCTCCCGAAAGTGGATCGTCTTCTCATCGGGGGCGCCATGGCGAACACGTTCTTCAAGGCCATGGGGCTCGAGGTGGGGGCCTCCCTGGTGGAGGACGACCGCCTGGACATGGCACGGGATCTCATGGCCGAGGGTGGAGCGCGGCTCGTCCTGCCCGTGGATTGCGTGGTGGCCGACGAGATCCGCGCCGAGGCCGCCACCCGCACCGTGGATCGTGAGCACGTGCACGACGGCGATCGCATCGCCGACATCGGTCCGCGCACCCGGGCGCTCTACGCCGAGCTTCTGGCGGGGGCCCGAACCGTGGTGTGGAACGGACCCATGGGCGTGTT
This sequence comes from uncultured Gemmatimonadaceae bacterium, assembly GCA_964350235.1. Lineage (GTDB taxonomy): Bacteria > Gemmatimonadota > Gemmatimonadetes > Longimicrobiales > Gaopeijiaceae > JAWLHJ01. The sequence goes on from CAYGKI010000193.1 coordinate 5,780, forward strand.
CGAGATCCAGTCGTTCGCCGAGGGCACGGAAGCCGTCGCCGAAGCGCTGGCCGACGCGTGTGATCGAGGCGCGCTCGGCGTCATCGGCGGGGGGGATTCCGCCGCCGCCGCGGAGCGGGTGGGCGTGGCGGATCGCATCTCGCACATCTCCACGGGCGGCGGGGCGTCGCTCGATCTCCTCGCTGGGGCGGATCTCCCCGGCGTCACGTCACTTTCGGAGGGCTGACGCCATGGCCGTCATCGCCGGAAACTGGAAGATGCATCACGGCCCGAGGGCCACGACGACGTTCTTCGAGGGCCTGTCGCTGGAGGGTCTGGAGGAGCGGCACCAGGTCCTGGTGTTTCCTCCGGCCATCTCCATGGCGGCCGCGGTGTCGGCCTCCGAAGGCGGACGCGTCGCCGTCGGCGTCCAGAACATCCATTGGGAAGACGAAGGCGCCTTCACCGGAGAGACCTCGGCCCCCATGGCCCGGGAGATCGGCGCCAGCCATGTCCTCGTGGGACACTCGGAGCGCAGGCATGTGTTCGGCGAGACCGACGACGACGTGCGCAGGAAGGTCGAGGCGGCCGTCCGGCACGAGCTCGTGCCGGTGGTATGCGTGGGCGAGACCCTGGACGAGCGACGGGCCGGGCGCGT
>CAYGKI010000194.1:0-5498 GCA_964350235.1 uncultured Gemmatimonadaceae bacterium
GCGGCGCGACACCACGATGTTCCGGCGCCGCTTGTTGAGCTTGATGATCTTGAAGCGGTAGGTCTCGCCGATGAGGTCCTCGATGTTCGGGACCCGGCGGAGGGCGATCTGCGATCCGGGGAGGAACGCGTCCACGCCCATGAGGTCGACGGTGACGCCACCCTTGATCTTCCGGACCAGCGTGCCCTTGACGGGACGGTCGGCGTCGTGGGCCTCGCGAATCTTCTCCCAGACCCGGAGGAAGTCGGCCTTCTTCTTGGACAGGACGACCACGCCGTCCTCGTCCTCGAGGCTCTCCAACAGGACTTCGACCTCGTCGCCCTCCTCGGGCGCGTCCTTGAACTCGTCGAGGGCGACGGCGCCCTCGCTCTTGAAGCCGAACTCGAGGATGACCGCGGCGTCGGTGACCCGCAGGACCGTGGCGTTGACGATCTCGCCCTCACGGAACGCGCCGAAGTCTCCGCTGAACTCGGAGAGCATCCGCTCGAACTCGTCCTTGGAGGTCGCGAGGCGCTCTTCGCCGTAGGGGTCGTGGTAGAGCTCGGGAGAGTGCCCCTCGGGAACGCCCGCCATGGCGCGCTCCTCGTCGGCCTTGTCGGCGGCGATCTCTTCGTCGGTCAGCGTCCGGACTTCACCGGTCATGGCATCGACGACGACGGTGTCTTCACCCTCGTCGTCATGCGTCTCGGGGAGGTCCACGGCGGACTCGGGGGCTTCGGTTTCCGTTTCCGGAACGGGGTTCTGCGTCTCGGCCATGTGACTCCGGGCTCGCGCGGGAGCGCGATCCTCGTGTGCCGGGGCTCGGGGGACGAGCGCCGGGCTCGGGTTGAAAACAAGAAGGGCGCCGAGCGTAACACCACGCGCGCAGCGGCCCTTCGGCGACGGCCCGGTCGTATCGTGCGGCTGACCGAGCCCTGAGAAGCTAGGCCGGGGTCAGGAGGGCGTCAACCGGCGGACCAGGTCCACCACGGCCTGAACCTGCTCGTCGAAGTCCAGCGCGGTCGTGTCGATGCGGTGGGCGCCCTCCGGCTCGCGGAGGGGTGCGTGCTCCCGCTCCGAGTCCTGGCGATCCCGGGCACCCAGCTTCCCCATCTGGTCGCTGAGCGTCTGCGGGTCGGGCTCGGGCTCCCCCGTCTCGCGCAAGCGCCTGCGCGCCCGCTCCTCCAGATCGGCCACGAGGAAGACCTTCACGTCGGCGTCCGGGAAGACCACCGTCCCCATGTCCCGCCCATCGGCCACCAGGTTCCCCGCCTCGCCCACCGACCGCTGCAGGTCGATGAGGGCGCGACGCGCCGCGGGCAGCCCGGCCAAGCGCGCCACGTGCTCCGTCACCTGGGGCGTGCGAAGCTCCTCACGGACCTCACGTCCCCCCACCTCGACCCGTACGGCACCTCCCCTCTGCACGGCCCGCACGTCCAGGTCGCGCAACGCGTCCTCGGACAGCTCCGACCAGCGCCCGGGCTCGACGCCGGAATCCAGCAGCGCGAAGGTCAGAGCCCGGTACAGGGCCCCCGAGTCCAGGTGGATGAACCCCAACGCCTCGGCGACGGCGCGCGCCGTGCTCGACTTCCCCGAGCCCGCGGGTCCGTCCAGCGTCACCACCGGCCCCCGGCTCACGCGGGCCTCCCAGCGCCCGCCACCCGTCGGAGCAGCGCCCAGAACCCAGGGAAGCTGACGTCAGCGGCGCCGGGGTCGTCGATCTCCAGCCGGCTGCCCGCCAGCGCCCCGAGCACGCCGAACGCCATGGCGATGCGATGATCGCCGTGGGTCAGCACCGTGCCCCGCAAGGGCTCGTCGGCGCCCGCCACTTCGAATCCGTCCTCGTACTCCTCCGCCCGCACCCCCACCGCGCGCAGATTCCCGACCACGGCCGCGATCCGATCCGATTCCTTGGCTCTCAGCTCCCCGGCCCCCCGAACCACGGTGGTCCCCTCGGCTCGGGCGCCGAGGATGGCCACCAGCGGAAGCTCGTCGATGAGTCGAGGCACCTCGTCGTCCCGGATCTCCGTGCCGCGGAGCGCGCTCGGCCACACCGTGACCGTGCCCACCGGCTCGTCCACGCTTCCGGGCCGCAGCGCCTCCTCCTCCACTTCCATGCGGACCCCCATGCGCCGCAGGACGTCGAGGAACGCCGTCCGGGTCGGATTGAGCCCGACGCGGTCGACGGTGAGCGAATCTCCCTCCCCCACGCCGCCGAGTGCCGCGAGCGCCAGGGGAAACGCCGCGGAGGAGAAGTCGCCGGGGACGTCGAAGTCCAGGCTACGCAGACGCTCGGGCGGATCCCGTAGCTCGACCCGCCAACCGCCGCCCGCCTCATGGGCGATCACACGCGCCCCCAGGGAGGAGAGCATCCGCTCGGTGTGGTCCCGGGACTGCATGGGCTCGGTGACCATGGCGAAGGCCCGCCCGGTGAGCCCGGCCAGCAGGATGGCGCTCTTCACCTGGGCGCTGGCCACCGGGCTGGACCACTCCAGAGGGGAGAGCGGATGACGTCCCCGCACCGTGGCGGGAAGGCGGTCGTCCTCCTCGAGGTAATCGAAGCGCGCACCCATGGCCGACAGCGGATCCGTGACCCTCCGCATGGGCCTCGAGCGGAGCGAGGCATCGCCGGTGAGGGTGGCGGAGATGCCGCTTCCCGCGAGCACGCCCATGAGCAGGCGCGTCCCGGTCCCGCTGTTCCCCAGGTCCAGCTGGGCGGAGGGCGCCGTCAGGCCCCTCAACCCCACGCCACGCACCCGCATCTCTCCCCCGTCCCGGGGGATTCCCGGGACATCCACGCCGAGGGCCAGCAAGGCGGCCCTGGTGGAGTCGGCGTCACCCCCGTGGAGAAGACCCCGGAGACGGCTCTCACCGGACCCCAGGGCGGCCAGGATGAGCGCCCTCTGGGTCATGGACTTGTCGCCCGGCACCGTGATGTTCACGATCGCGCCCTCCACGCGCGGGATTGCCTCATGAGCCCCTCCAGCTCGTCGGCACGCCCCGCTTCCAGCGCGGCCGCGGCGCGCTCCAGGGTCGTGGAGACCCCGCGGAGCCCCTGGGCCAGCTCGGCGGGCGCGTGCCGAAACAGGTCCATCCACATTCCGGGCGAGCTGGCGGCCAGGCGGGTCGTGTCCCGACCTCCCGGCCCCAGCGCCTCCACAGCCACATCCCGGCGGGCGAGCTCGGCCCCCAGCGCGCTGGCCACGACCTGGGGCAGATGGCTCACCAGCGCCATGGCCCGGTCGTGGTCATCGTCCCGGGTCCTCCGGGGGCGACCGCCCACCAACGACCAGATCGCCTGGACCCGTTGCACGTGCTCCGGGTCGGCGCCGGCGTCGGTGATCCACACGTCGGCCCCTTCGAACAGCTCGGCTCGGGCGTGGGAGAAGCCGGATCCCTCGGACCCGGCCATGGGGTGGCTGCCCACCCACCGGCGCCCCACCCCCGACTCGACCGCCACCCGCCGGACGGGCACCTTCAGGCTCGCCACGTCGGTGAGGGTGGCCGAAGGACGGGTGAGGCCATCCAGATCCGCCAGGACCCGCAGGCAGGCCTCCATGGGCATGGCCAGGACGACCAGATCGGCCTCGGCCACCGCATCCTCCCACGCGGAAGGCGCGTCGGTCAACGCGCCCGACTCCAGGGCCGCCGTGCGCTCACCCAGCGACGGGGACCACCCCACGCGTCTCGTCTCCGGAGCGCGACGCGCCAGGGCCCGGACCAGCGAGCCCCCCACCACCCCCAACCCCAGCACCGCCACGGTGCCCGTTTCCGGCTCGAGGCGCGAGGTCATGACGCCGGGCCGAAGACGTAGACGAGCGGCACCTTCGAAAGGATGGGGTCCTGGTAGGCGGCGGCCATGAAGCGCGCTTCCCTGCTCCGGTGGCTCTCCAGATCGGCGAACGGCACCGCCAGCGTCAGCAGACCCCGCGCCGGCCCCGCGGTCCTGAGCCCGCGCAGCCTGGCCTCCACGCCGTCTCCGAACACGGCCTCGGCCAGCTCCCGAGCTCTCCACTGGGCGGCCCGCACGGCCCACCTGGCCTGGACCTCCGCGCGGTCCAGGTCCCCCTCGATGAGGCGTGGGTGATCGGCCTCGCCCGCGGGCCCGTTGGGCCTGCCCGGAAGGAGACCGCTCATTCGCCGGACGCGCCCTGGCCCATGGCCGCGGGGACGTCCTCCTCCGACCGGTAGGGGATCTCCACCACCAGGCCGTCGTGAGCGACCTGGGCGCCGGGGAAGACGCCTCTGGCCTCCCGCTCCAGGTCGCGGGGATCGTCCGAGTATCGGGCCGAGAGATGGGTGAGGTACAGGCGACCCACTCCGGCGTCCCGGGCCACCGCCCCGGCCTCCTCCGCGGTGCTGTGGAAGGTCTGGCGGGCGCGCTCCCCCTCCTCGGAGCCGAAGGTGGCTTCATGCACCAGGACGTCGGCCCCCGTGGCGCTCCGGATGGTGGCGTCGCACGGCCGGGTGTCCCCCGCGTAGACCACGGTGCGCCCCGGCCGGGGGGCGCCCACCAGATCAGCCGCGCGGACCACCCGCCCGTCCACCTCCACGTCCTCCCCCCGGTGGAGCTTGCCGAACAGAGGACCTTCGGGCACCCCGAGGGCCCGGGCGCGCTCCACGTCGAAGCGCCCCAGCCGATCCTCCTCCACCAGGGCCCACCCCACGGCCCGCGTGCCGTGCTCGACGGGGAACGCGTGCACTGCGTAACCGTCGCCCTGGTAGGCCGGCCCACCCTCGCATTCCGAGATCTCCAGAGGGAACGGGAGCCGCCCGCCCCCCAGCTCCACCGCGCGCCTGAGCACCGGCTCCGACCCCACCGGCCCGAAGATCCGCAGGGGCTCGGCACGGTCCTGGAGCTGCATGGTGCGCACCAGGCCGGTGAGCCCCACGAAGTGATCGGCGTGCGTATGCGTGACGAAGACGCACGCCACCCCGAATCCGGATCCGTAACGCATCATCTGGCGCTGGGTCCCCTCGCCGCAGTCGAAGAGGAACAGGTCGCCCTCCCGCTGCACGGCGAGCCCGCTCACGTTTCGCCGGACGGTGGGGCGCGCCGCCGCGGTTCCGAGGAAGGTCAGACGGATCATGGCTCAAGGTAGCCAAAGGGTCAGGCGTGGCCTACCGGCTCCACCCGGGCCGCCAGCGGCCGGTACATGAGCCCGTAGAACATCTCCAGGTACCTCCTGGATTCGTCGCGCTCCAGCGAAGAGATGTATTTCCAGAATCCGTAGATCCGGGAGAGTTCCAGGAGCCTAGAGGCGTAGAGCGGCCAGTTGTAGCGCTCGGCGACCCTGTCCATGCCCGCCTTGGACATCCGGAGCCACGTCTCCTCGTCGTCGGCGAACCGCTTGAGGACGTCGGCCATGCGCGCCGTGGTCTCGTCCCAGGACGTGGGGTCGATATGGATGCCGCTCACCCCGTCTTCCACGATCTCCAGCGGGCCGCCGAAGCGCGTGGCGAACACGGGCAGCCCCGAGGCCATGGCTTCGACGACGGTGAGCCCGAACGCCTCGAAC
>CAYGKI010000194.1:5530-6371 GCA_964350235.1 uncultured Gemmatimonadaceae bacterium
AGTGTCCGCCACCACCCTGTAGAACTCCCCCACGCGGTTCTTGTCGGTCTGCATCTCGAGCCACCGCACGGTGCCGTCCAGGGCGAGCTCGTCCATGATGCGGTGGACGCCGTCGATCTGCCGACGCTCGTCGGCGTCGGAGGAGCGCGTCCTGTCGATCCAGCCACCCACGATGAGCAGATTCGCCCTCTCCTTGAGATCGTCGGAGCGACCGAACGCCTCGAGAAGGCCCGAGACGTTCTTGATCTCGTCCAGGCGCGACATGGCGAAGAGGATGGGCTTGTCCGGCTCCTCGAAGCGCCCCCGGGAACGCTCGCCGCCTGCGCCGAAGATCATGCCACGCACTTCCTCGGTGAGCTCGGGAATCCGGGCTGCCTCGTCCGAGTAGGGCGCGAAGACTTCGGGATTCGCGCCGGGGGACACGATGTTGAACTTGGGATCGAAGCAGTCGATGCCCGACACCACCCGATAGAGCCCCGGCAGCGTGTAGGACCCGTAGCTCTCGTACTGTCCCACGGTCCGGTCGGTCCCGGCGATCTCCTGGTACGTGCTGGTGATGATGAAGTCCGCCGTGTTCATGGAGATGAGATCGGCGGTGAACTGGCACGCGAAGTGATGGTCCTCCTCGTGGCGCTCCCAGTACACGTCCGCGTTCCGGTACTTCGTCTTCTCCAGGGCGTGGGCGATGTTGCACTGGGTCACCCCGAGCCGATGCGCCATGATGCTGGCCACCAGGTTCCCGTCGGAGTAGTTCCCGATGATCATGTCCGGCCGGCCGCCCAGCTCGGCGAGGAGCTCCCGCTGGGCATCCACGGCGAAGCCCTCCAGGTACGGCCATACC
>CAYGKI010000195.1:0-6311 GCA_964350235.1 uncultured Gemmatimonadaceae bacterium
CGACGAACTCGTTCACCACCGTCTTCACTCCGATGAAGCTCGCCACGGCCGGTGCATCGCTCCACGGCACGCCCATGAGCCACGTTAGCGGCGCGAGCACCCAACCGAGGATGCGCTCGAGGGAGAGTCCGTCGAGGCCGACCAGGGCACCAACCCACCCGATCACTCCGTTCGACAGGCTGACGAGCGCCAGGAACGCGATCAGCATGGCGCCCACGGCCAGCGCGAGGTGGAGCCCCTCGGACGCACCCCGAGCCGCCGCGTCGATGGCGTTCACGTCCGTGCGCCCGACCCGAACGTCGAGGGTGCCTGCCGTCTCCGAGGTTTCCGTCTCCGGGACCATGAGCTTGGCGACGACGAGGGCCCCCGGGGCGGTCATGACGGAGGCCGCCACGAGATGGCCGGCGATGTCGGGGAAGAAGCCCACCAACAGGCCCACGTAGGCCGCCAGAAGCGCACCGGACACGCTTGCGAGGCCGGACAGCATGACGGTCATCAGCTCCGAGCGCGTCATCCGCTCCACGAACGGCCGAACCAGGAGAGGGGCCTCGCTCAAGCCGAAGAAGATGTTGCCTGCCGACACAAGGGTCTCGGAGCCGGATGTGCCCATGGTGCGGTGCATCACCCAGGCGATGCCGCGCACGATGACCTGCATGACGCCGAGGTGATAGAGCACCGCGACCAGGGACGAGAAGAAGATGATGGCGGGCAGGACCGTGAACGCGAAGAACGCTCCGGTGTTGGCGACGACGCCCGCCGTGGCCTCGAACCCGCCCTGACCGGGCTCGCCCACGCCGACAGGCACGTTGGACTCCACCAGGTTGCCGAACAGGAAGCGCGCCCCGTCGACGCTGTACCCCAGGAGCGCCTGCACGACGAGGTTCGTTCCGTCGAAGAAGGCCACTCCGAGCTCGGTCCTGAGGATCAGGAGAGCGAACACGAGCTGGAGGCCGAGACCCCAGCCGAGCACCCGCCACGGGATGCGCCGTCGGTCGGAGCTCAAGCTCCAGGCGAGGGTGAGGAGGACCACAGGGCCGACGCCCGAGCGCAGGCGTAGCCCCAGCCAGACGGCCAGGGACCCGGCGGGCACGCGGCTCTCCGCCGGCACGGTCTGGGCCGCCGAGACGGTGACGTCGGCCAGGAAGCTGGTGAGATGCATCCGAGATCTTAGGAATCGGGTCCATTCTCGGCCAGCTTCCGTGCTGGGCCGGATCCGGGGTCATCTGGTGGGGCGGGGACGAGGCTTCGCCTTACCCCCGACGGGCGCGTCGGGATGGCGCCGAATGACCGTCCCGACCCTTGGTTCACCCGGGCCGGCGCCGCCTGGGCTCTCGGGATGGCTGTAGCGCTCGGGACGGCACGACAGCCGTCACGGCGCATACCCTTCGAGGTCGCGCAGCCGAAGCCCGCTCCGCAAGAAGGCGCCGCTCCCGCGCCCGATCTCCCTGCCTTCGCCGTCCAACGCCACCGCCTCGGCGAGGATCTGGGTCCTGCCGTGGTGCACCACCCGGCCGGTGGCGCGTATGGAGCCGTCCGATACGGGCCGGGTGAAGTAGGTCGTGAACGACGTCGTGAGCACGAAGAACTCGCGCTCGAGGGAGTTCGCCGCGAAGAAAGCGGCATCATCCAGCATCTTGAAGTACACGGATCCGTGCACGGCACGGGCGGCGTGGTGGAGCTGGTCCGCCACCTCGATCTCGATGGTCGTTTCGCCCTTCCGCACCTCGATGCCGGGTCGATAGAACGCGTTGATGGGGGCCGCGAGGTACATGCGCTCCAGGGCGCGGAAATGGAGGTCGCCGGGCGAGGGGGCGTCGCCACTCATCTGGGCGAAGGCAGCGCCAGGGCGACGAGCTCGGCGGGGGCGCCGTTCCCTCCGACGGACATCACCACGTACTGTCGCCCCTCGTGCATGTACGTCATGGGAAGCCCGACCTGGGGTGCTGGAAGGGGGATCTCCGCGACGACTTGGCCGGTGGCCTTGTCATACGCACGGAAGATGGGATCGCCCGAGGCGCCCTCGCCCCCCAGCAGCAGCGTGCGCGTCACCACGAGCCCCGCCCGAGATGTTTGTCCGGTCTGCGGAACGAGGTCCGGGTCCAGATTCAGGCGCTCGGCGACGTGAGGAGGCGTTCTCCCGTTGGGCACCATCCACGCATGTTCTCCGGAGGTGAGGTCGATGGCGGTGATTCGACCCCAGGGCGGCTTCACCAGAGGAACTCCGGGAGCCAACTGGGCCCGTGCCGGGCCAGCGATGTAGTCCATGTCCGAGAGGTCACCGCCGGGCACCAGGGAGAGCACGGAGGGCGAGGTGTGGGATCCGACGTACAGGAGGCCCGTCTCGGCGTCCAGGGCGCCTCCCTCCCAATTCGCCCCGCCCAGAGAGCCGGGAAGCGAGAGCGTGCCGCGGGTACCGTCCGGAGCCTCCGCCAGCGAAGGCGGGGTGAAGATGGGGCCCATCCGGTAGGACCGTGCGATCTCCAGGGCCCGGGCGCGGATCTCCGGGGTGAAGTCGATGAGGTCGTCCTCGGAGAATCCCTGGCGCTCGAAGGGCGCGGGCTTGGTGGGGAAGGGCTGGGTCGCCGCCGTCCATTCACCCGGAACGTCCGTCTGTGGGACGGACCTCTCCTCGATGGGCCAGACAGGCTCACCGGTCATACGGTCGAAGACGTAGACCCACCCCTGCTTGGTGAGCTGGGCGACGACCTTGCGAGCCTGGCCGTCCACGACCAGATCGGCGAGGATCGGCGCCGTCGGGTTGTCCCAGTCCCAGATGTCGTGGTGGATGATCTGGAAGTGCCACACCTTCTCGCCGGTCCGGCTGTCGAGACAGACGAGGCTGGTGGAGAACAAGTTGTCTCCGGGGCGGTGTCCTCCGTAGTAGTCGCCGGTGGCGGCTTCGGTGGGCAGGTAGACGTACCCCGTCTCCGGATCCCAGGAGATCTGGGCCCAGACCGCCGCGTTGCCCGTGTAGCGCCACGAGTCCTCGAGCCAGGTCTCGTTCCCTTCTTCGTCCGCGTCGGGAATGGTCTCGAACCGCCAGAGCTCCGCTCCCGTGCGGACGTCGAACGCGCGCACGTCGCCAGGCGTGTTGACTCTGGAGGGCGGGCGCATGCCCACGTGATGCGCCGAGCCCACGACCACCACGTCGCCCACCACCGCGGGAGGCGAGCTGGCGCCGATGGATCCGACCAGGTCGATACCTTCCCGGGTGCGGTGACCGACGTGCAGGTCCACCACGCCGTTCTCGCCGAACTCCGGGACGGGGCGTCCCGTAGCCGCATCCAGAGCCACCAGCTGATATCCGGGCGTGATGGCGAGGATGCGGCCGCGCCCTCGCTCGTCGGCCCAGTACGCTACGCCCCGACCGGGATTGGCGCGGGGGGCGAGCTCGAGGCGTCGGCCCTCGTCGAGGCCCCATTGCCAACGGGTCTCACCCGTTCCCGCGTCGATGGCGACCACGGATCGCTCCACGCCGGCGGTGGCGTACAGGACCCCGTCCACCATGAGCGGCGTGGTGGCGCTCCGGGTCAGCGGGTTCTCGCCGAAGCCGGCGGCGCTCCAGCGCCACGCGATCTCGAGCTCGCCCACGTTCCGCGCATCGATCTGGTCGAGGGGCGCGTATCGGGTGTGGCCCGGATCGCCCCCGTACACGGGCCATGTGCCATCCAGCGTTCCCGACTGCGCTGAGGTCCCGGTGGCGGCGAGTCCGACCAGGATGGATACGAGGGGGAGAACCCGGAACATGGCACGTGCGTGAGGGTGAGCGGATCGGCGCAATATGCGGCTCCCGCGGGCCGGGCGCGACCGGGCCGTCTCGGCACCGCCGCCCAGCCCCCCGAGGCCCTTGTCCGGCGACGCCCCGCACGCCCTCGGGCCTTCAGAACCGGTCCTGGGAGCCCCCTCCGCCGAAGCGCGTGTTCACGATGTTGTTGTAGATGGACCCGAAGCGATAGCGGAACCCGAAGCTCAGGCCCGCCTCGTAGTTGGTCTCGAGCTGACGGCGTCTGAGGAGCACTTCCTCCAGATCGGCGTCGCCCTTGGGCAGGTTGAGCTGATTGTGGATGAAGGCCACGTTGCCCCCGAGCTCGATGGACAAGCCCTGCGTGATGCGGACGTCGATGCTGCCATTGAAACGGACGGCGAAGCGCTCCAGGTCCTGGAGGTACTGGGAGGCGTTCAATCCCAGGTCCACCTCGCCCCAGGGCTGTGTCACCTCGTACCCCGCGGTAAGGGTGTGCTCCGGGAGGAGCTGCTGGATCTCGTCGTAGATGGTGGAGTCGCGGTACGTGATGTGAGAGGCTCCGACCCGGTACGCGACGGTGAGCTGGCGCCGCGTGGCTTCCCGGTAGGGGTAGAGGCTCCATTCGACGGCGGGCATCATCCGGTACCGCCAGTCCACGTTGTCGAAGGTCGAGGTGAACACGTCCGCGAAGGCGCCCACCGACCAATGCGGGGACAGGCTACGGACGACGTAGCTCGTGAAGCCGTTCCGTCGGGCCGAGCTCCGGATGGTCCCCTCCTCGCGCTCGAATCGGTCGTAGTTGTAGTTGAAGAAGGGGCGCAGCTGGATCTTCCAGTCCTCGGTCACGCGGTCCACGTAGACGCCGTAGCGGGTGTCGAAGGACTGCTGGCGTGACTCGAAGTCCGCGCTTCCGTCCGCGTAGAACTCCACCGTCCAGTGGTCCCATGGATCGTCTTCGGGGCGTGCTTGCCCGGCCCCGGCATCCTCCACCGGGTCCACGTCGATCCGGAGGCGGGGGCCTACGGGGGTCTGCATGAGATAGGGGACCAGGACGGCCTGGAGCGTGCGGAGGAAGCCGTCCCGCTCCTCGGCCTGGGTGGCGCCGGCGTTGGTGGTGAATACCGTCGAGTAGTCCATCCCCTCGAACGGCCCCAGCCCGATGACGTCGAAGGTCTGGGCTTCGCCTCCGGCCCCGGTGTCCTCCTCGGTGACGAGGACGTGGACGTCCGCGACCTCCCGATCCCGGACGTAGTCCACGTAGGTCATCTCCTGGCGGATGAACGTCTCGCTACAGAAGCCGCAATCCAGGAAGACGGCCAGCCGCTCGGGCATCTCCGTCACTTCCGCCACCTGTGCCGCCGAGGGCTCGGGGGCAGAGAGGGAGCAGACGGACCAGAAGGTCACCAGGAGGGACGTCGCGAGCGTGCGACGTGGGGGACGTGAGGCTCGGGCGGGGAGGGCGAAGTCCATGGCGGCAACGTGGGGTTGTCGGTCTTGGTAGGGCTTCATGGGTACCGGCGCTACCCGGGCGGGCCACGGAGGTCCCGCTTCTTTACAGATTCCTGACCCCTCCTCCAAGGCGCGGGGTCCCCACGGGCCGGTCGTCCCCGTCCCGGAGGCGCCGGCGGACGCCGCTAGTCCGGAAGCCCCGAGGCCACCTCGTCGAGCGCTTCGAGGAGAGGGTCGTCCTCCGGGAGTCCGCCCGCCGCCTGGCGAACCTGGTCCAGGAGCTCCGCGGCCTCGTCGAAGCGCTCCGCGGCGATGAGCACCCGGGCATGGTCCAGAGCAATCCGGAGGCGAAGGGGAGCCTCGGGGGCGCTCGTTGCCGCGATGCGCGCCAGGGCGTCGCCCGTCTCCTCCAGTGCCTGGTCCACGCGACCCACGTCGGCCAGGGCCCGACCCCAATCCGCGCGAGCCACCAGGGTGGTGGGGTGATCGGGTCCGAAGTCGAGAAGGGCTTCGCGGGCCGCCTCGCCGAGGACGGCCTCCGCCTCCTCGAGCCGCCCCCACGATCGCAATCCGCGCCCGTAGGCGTTCAGGCGGAAGGTCACGGCTCCGGGCTGTCGCGGGAGTTCGCGCACCATGGCGACGGAAGCCCGGAACAGCGAGTCGGCCTCGGCCCGCCGTAGGGCATCGTCGGGGTAGCGCATGCTGAGCACGGTCGCCATCCGTCCGAGGTGCGAGGCCTTGGCGGGCTGCGGTCCGACGAACACGCTGTCCATGAGGGTCCACGCCCTCCGGGCCTGGACCTCCGCCTCCTCGAAACGCTCCAGGTTGATGAGGATCTGCGTGAGGTTGCCTCGGATGACCCCCTCGTCGGCCTGGCGGAGGCCGTCCGGCAGGTCGCCCCCGGCCGCGCTGAACAGGTCCGCCGCTTCCATGAGATAGGGCGCCGCCTCCGCGTTGCGGCCTTCCTGAGCAAGCACGCTGCCCAGGAGGTTGAGGCTGGAAGAGAGCGCTTCGATGGACGGGTTCTCCTGAGCGCGTCGGGCCTGGAGCGCTCGCTCGAGCCAGGGAAGGGCGTCGGCGTTCCGTCGCACGATGGCATAGGCGCGCCCAATGGTCT
>CAYGKI010000196.1:0-6294 GCA_964350235.1 uncultured Gemmatimonadaceae bacterium
CTAGGATATCGCCCTCTCACGGCGAAGACCGGGGTTCGAGTCCCCGTGGGGGTATGACGGTCGCTTAGCTCAGCTGGTAGAGCGCTACGTTCACATCGTAGATGTCGCAGGTTCGAGTCCTGCAGCGACCATGGCGGTGCGCTCCGCCGGAAGCACGAGGCCCCCGGGACCCAACGGTTCCAGGGGCCTCTTTTTTTTGCGTCTTCGACCGCAGCGTTCAGGGAGTCGTCAGTCGCTCCAGCAGGTGCTCCGGTCGCTCACACGGCCGCACCACGGACGGCTCCGTGAGGACGCCCACCGTCCTCACCCGGTCTCCGATGCCTAGGACGTGGAACGTCGCCAGCCCCGAGGCCTGACACAGCCCGAAGCGTGCAGGGACCTTCACCGTGAGCACGCCGTGGTCGTCCGTGTCCAGGATGATGAGCCCGTCGCCGTCCACGTACATGGGCGTCGGGTCCAGCGCGGTCACGGTACCCTCCAGCGTCACCTCGTCGCCCACGGAAAAGCCGCCGCCGGAAGCGCACCCCCAGAGGAGGAGCGATCCGACGGCGGCGGCCCTTCCCAGCACCATCACGCCGTGGGGAGCTCGTCGACCAGCCGGATCATCCGCTCCAGGTGCTCCTGGGTGGGCAGCCTGCCGCGGCCTCCGCCCAGATTGTCCACCATGTGCTCCGGGTCGCCGGTACCGGGGCACGCCACGGTCACCGCCGGATGGGCCACGACGAACTTGAGCATGAACTGAGCCCATGTGTGGGCGTCGAACTCGTGGGCCCATTCCGGGAGGGGGCGGTCGCCGATCCGGGCCCACATGCGGCTCCGCCCGAAGGGCAGATACACGAGGACCCCGATCCCCCTGTCCTGGGCCAGCGGGAAGATCCGCTCCTCGGCGACCCGATTGTCGATGGCGTAGTCGATGCCGATGAAGTCGATGGGATATTCGCTCATCACCTGGGCGAGCTCGCCGTACTGGCTCTCGCTCGTCGTCGTGATGCCGATGTACCGGATCCGGCCTTCGTCCTTGTACTGCTGCAGCACACCCAGCTGCGTCGGCGGGTCTCCCATGTTGTGGACCTGGTTCAGATCGATGACGTCCAGGCGCATCCTGTCGAACGACCGCTCGATCTGGGCCCGCACGTCGGCGGGATCCACCGACCCTCCCCCCCGACCCGCGACGTTGACCTTCGTCGCCCAGAAGATCTGGTCCTGGATCCCGTCCTCGGCCGCCCACTCGCCGGCGTACTCCTCCGAGCCTCCGCCGCCGTATCCGGCGGCGGAATCGAACAGCCGGCCGGCTCCTTCGGCGTCCCTGGCCAGCTCGTGGAGCACGGCCCTGTGGTCGGCGAGCTCCTGGGGCGTCGAGTTGGCGGAGATCCACCGGCCTCCGAGGCCGATGACGGGGACCTGCTCCCCGCTGGACGGAATCGCTCTGGTCCCCACCGGGCCGCTCTGGAGGGACAGCAGCATCCGGGGGTTCAGGCCGAGCAGAGCGCTCGCGCCGGCGGTCACGCGCAACCATTCACGTCGACTGATCATCGTCTTCACACTCCGTCGGATCCGGGACAACACAAACCCATCCTAGTCCAGCGTGGGCGAACTCCCGGGCATTCGAGCAAGGACTTCGACCGCACCCCAGTAGAGTGAATTCAGCGCGGATGGGGGACAAGCTTGGGGGTGTAAGCGTGCGGTAAATGCTATCGTTGAAATATATGAGCAGCCGTTCATATATTAAGAGTCGTCGCTTTCCCCTTCCGGATTCGAGGATCTCCCAGATGAAACGCCCCCCGACATCTCCGGTCCCCATGGACCTGGCCACCGACGCGCTCTGCGAGGTGACCCTGGTGGACGAGAAACGGGTGCGGGAGGCTGCGGCCCGCGGAGCGGACGCCGCGGAGATCGAGCGCCTGGCGGAGACGTTCCAGGTTCTGGCCAGCCCCACCCGCCTCCGCCTTATCGAGGCGCTGACGGGGGGGGAGATGTGCGTGTGCGACCTCGCGGCCGTCACCGGCGTGAGCCAGTCGGCGGTGAGCCATCACCTCCGGATGATGCGGGCCTTACGCCTCGTTCGGTATCGCAAGGAGAGCCGGATGGCCTACTACCGGTTGGACGACGATCACATCGAGGATGTGTTCGCCACCGGATTGGAGCATGTCCGTGAGTGAGCCGTCGTCGGCGGTGAGGCCCGGCGACCGCCTGTGCCTTACGGTGCCCGACATGGACTGCCCGTCCTGCCTGGCCACCATCAGCGACCGCCTGGAGAAGGTGACGGGGGTCCGCGAGGTTCGGGGCAGCCCCATGAGGCGCGAGCTGGAGATCGTGTTCGACGCACGCATGGCGTCGCCGTCCGCGCTCCAGGGCGAGGTCGAGCGCCTGGGCTACCGCACCGAGGAGCGTCAGGACGTTGCGCCCGGGGGCGCAGGCCGCGCTGCGCCGCGGTCCCTCGCGGCGTCGGGCCGGGAGACCTGGCGGGGCGCCCAGGCCCTCATCGCCTACGGGTCCGCCCTCCTGTTCGCTACCGGGGGGCTTCTCCACCTCTTGGGGGTCACCCCGGCCATCGCCGCCATCGGCGCACGGCGCCTGCTCCTCCCGGACGTGATCTTCATCGCCTCCGCGCTGGTGGGTGGCTGGAACTTCTTCCCCAAGGGCGTGAGGGCGGCCCGGGCGCTGGCGCTGGACATGAACTTCCTCATGACCGTGGCCATTCTGGGCGCCGTGGGGATCGGCGAGTACGTGGAGGGCGCGGCCATCGCCTTCCTCTTCGCCATCGCCGAGCTGCTGGAGCGCTACGCGGTGGACCGGGCCAGAGCCTCGGTGGACGCGCTCATCCGGTTGGCGCCGGACGTGGCGCGCCTTCGTCGAGGGAGCGAGGAGGTCTCCGTGCCGGTGGACGAGCTGGTCCCGGGCGACGTGTTCGTCGTCCGACCCGGAGATCGTCTCCCCACGGACGGCACCGTGGTCGAAGGTGCCTCGGCGGTGGATCAGTCACCGGTCACCGGCGAGTCGGTGCCGGTGGAGAAGGCGGTGGGATCCACGGTCTTCGCTGGAACCATCAATCGAGAGGGCTTCCTGGCCGTCAGGGTGGACCGCCCCGCCGCGGAGAGCACCTTGGCCCGCATCATCCGCCTGGTGGAGGAGGCCGAGGCCCGGAAGACGCGTACCGAGCGCTTCGTCGAACGCTTCGCCCGGGTCTACACGCCCGCCGTGACCGTGGCCGCGGTCCTCACGGTCGTTCTGCCGGTCCTGTTCTTCGACGGAGCCTTCGGGGTGTGGTTCACCCGAGGCCTCACCCTGCTGGTCATCGCGTGTCCCTGCGCCCTGGTCATCTCCACCCCGGTGGCCGTGGTCAGCGGGGTGACCGCGGCCGCCCGACAGGGGGTCCTCATCAAGGGAGGCCGTTATCTCGAGGCATTCGGCCAGGTCAGGACGGTCGCCCTCGACAAGACCGGGACGCTCACCTTCGGTCGTCCGGAGGTGGAGGACGTTCACCTGGAAGTGGGTGACGACGAGGCGTCCCCGTATCTCGAGAGGATCGTGGCCCTGGAGCACCGTTCCGAGCACCCCGTGGCCAGGGCCGTCGTCGAGTACGGTCGCGCCGTCGGCGTGGGGCCGGCGGCCGAGGTGGCGGACTTCGAGGCGATTCCCGGCAGGGGGGCGCGGGGCACCGTGGCCGGGCGAAGCCTGGTGGTGGGAAACCCGGGCTTCGCCGCTCCGGATCGACCCCTGCCGGAGGGGTGGGCCGACGCGCCGGGATCGGTGGTCGCGGCCGCCGAGGACGGGCGTGTGGTCGCCTGGTTCCGCGTCGCGGATCGAACCCGCGTGGCGGCGTCGGCCCACCTCGGGGCCTTGAGAGCCCGGGGCATCGAGCGACTGGTCATGCTCACCGGAGATGCCCGGACACCCGCCGAGGCGGTGGGTCGGGAGCTCGGCGTGGACGACGTCCGTTGGGGGCTTCTTCCCGAGGAGAAGGTGGCGGCGGTGCGGGAGCTCGGAAGAACCCACGGACCGGTCGCCATGGTAGGTGACGGGGTGAACGACGCTCCGGCCCTGGCCGCAGCCGAGGTGGGGGTGGTCATGGGGGCCGCCGGCTCGGACGCGGCGCTGGAGACCGCCGACATCGCCCTCATGGGCGACGACCTCTCCCGCCTCGCCTACGTGCGCTCCCTGTCGCAGGAAGCCGTGCGCGTGATCCGGACGAACATCGTCCTCGCGCTGGGCGTTAAGGCGGTCCTCGCGGTGGGGGTGCCCATGGGCGCCGTCTCCCTCATCACCGCGGTCCTCGTCGGTGACATGGGTGTGTCCCTCGCGGTGACCGTGAACGCCCTCCGGTTGGCGCGGGTGGGTGCGGACGCGTGAAGACGTCCGTTCCCGGTCCGGTCCCTAACCCGCTCTCGTGACGGCGGAGGCCGCCAGCGCGCCCACGACCACGGCGGTGATCCCCATCAGCACCGAGCCCACCGAGTAGACGCCGGCCCTCGCCCAGAGGCCTTCCCGGGCCATCTCCACCACCTCGAAGCTGAACGTGCTGAAGGTGGTGAACGATCCCAGGAACCCCATGACGACGAGATTGCGGAGGGCCGAAGAGGCCATGGTCTCGGTGAGCCAGACCATGGCGAAGCCCAGGAGCAGGGACCCGGCGACGTTCACCGTCCACGTTCCCCAGGGGAAGCCGGGGCCCGCCGCCTCCTGCACCCACCCGCTCACCGCGTAGCGGGACACCGCGCCGAAGGCTCCTCCGAGTGCGACGACCAAGACCGTCATGCCGGCCGATCCTTCCTTTCGGTGGGACGTGGGGCGAAGAGGGCGACCACACGCGTGGCGCACCTTCCCGGGCTCGAACGACGAAGGGGCCCGGCCCATGTGGGCCGGACCCCTTCAAGGTCGCGATACAGACCGGGTGCCGCTACTCGGCGGCGCCCTGGGCGTCCGTCTCGTCGGTGGGCTGCGCCGGAGCGTTCCCCTGGTGATCGATCACCAGCACCACACGGCGGTTCTGCCAACCGTCCTGACCGGGACCGGTCTGGCTGGGCTGGATGAGCCGGGAGGAGTCCTCACCGTAGCTCACCGCGCGCACGCGCTCGTCGTTGATGGAGCCGTTCTCAACCAGGTACTGACGGACCGAATCGGCACGACGCTGTCCGAGGATGCGGTTGTACTCGGCCGACCCGGCGGGGTCCGTGAAGCCCTCGACGGTGATCAGGGCCTGCGGGTAGTACTGCTGGGCCACCGCGGCGAACCGATCGAGGATGGGCTGTGCGTCAGTGTTCAGCTCGGACTCGTCGAACCCGAAGTAGACCGGGACGTCGAACCGGAGCTGGTCCTCGAGGCGCTGAACCGTGACCTCGAACTCGCGCTCCATGTCCTGCAGGTCGGACTCGAGCTGAGCGACCCGCTGCTCCACCGAGTTGATCCGGCTACCGAGCTGCTGGGAGACGGCGTCGTCCCCGGCCTGCATCTCTTCCATCATCTCTGCGCGAAGCGCGGCGAGCCCGGTATCCATCTCTTCCGGGCTGACCGTCGAGCAGGCGCTCGTCGCTCCGATCAGGCCGAGGCCGGCCAGAATCGCGAACCGCGAGGGGTTCCAACGCTGGGTGCTCATACCTTCCTTCCTTCTCTGGGATTAACGGGATCCTGGGCGGCCGGGCGATTCACTTCCCGACTCCTGTTTCTCCGTAGATGCAGGAAGGATGCCAACCCCGGGTGAGCCCGCCTGGACCGGCGGACCCACCCACGGGTCACGGCGTCAGACCGTGGCCAGCTTCCTGGCCTCCAGAGGCTCGAACTGCTGCCCCGGGGTCCAGCTGGTCACATAGCCGACAACCGCGCTGGCGGCCACCGAATAGGGCGACCCCAGGTAGAGCTGCCCGGGGCCGGACCGGCCGGGGAAGTTCCGGTTCTGGGAGGAGATGGAGACGTCGTCGGGCGACGACGTGACACCCGGTCCCGCGGCGATGCACGCGCCGCAGCCCGGCTCGATGAACTCGGCGCCCATGCGCTCGAACAGGTCCAGGTATCCCTTCTCCCTGCAGTACTCACGGACCTCGATGGAGCCGCACTGAATGAAGAGCTTCACATCGGGGTGAACCCGCTTGCCTTGATCGGCGGCCTCGGCCAGGACACGGGCGTACATGTCCATGTCCTCCTTCTTCCCCGCCGTGCACGAGCCCGCGTAGGCGATGTCGATGCGGATCCGGTCGCCTTCCAGCTCGTCGAGGAAGACGCCGTTGCCCGGGTCGTTGGGGAGGGCGGCCATGGGCCGGATCTTGGACGCGTCGATCTCGATGACCTTCACGTACTCGG
>CAYGKI010000197.1:0-5095 GCA_964350235.1 uncultured Gemmatimonadaceae bacterium
ACGAGCTCCCCGATGCCCGCGCCGACCGCGTCCCCGTGCCGGCGGGCGATCGCGTCGCAGGTGGCGCGCAACACGTAGTTGTGCTTCCCCGTGGCCAGCCAGGGGCCATTGGGCTCCACACCGCCCGTGGCGATGATGGCCGTGGTCTTGCCCGCCGCCAGCGCATCACGGACATCCATCCACGTCATCTCCTCGAGCCACACCGTGTTGGCGGTGGGGAGGGGATTGGGCGTGTCCGCGCAGTTGAAGACATTCTCGGCACAGTTGCCCCCACCCATGGAGCGATCCGACTCCTGGGTCTGGGCCGCAAGCGCCGCCGGGGCGAGGACGGTGCCCGCGAGGAGCAGGGCACCGAGCTTTCGATGGGTACGCATTCGGTTCTCCGACGAACGGGATTCCAGTCGAGGCGCAGAATGGCGTCGGCGGGGCTCCGCCGCCAGGGCTAGAACGCCTTGAGGAAGGTCACCTTCACGACGCCGGTGCGCCGCTCCCACCTCGAGGCCCGTGGGTCGAGCAGGTCTCCGGTGAGGTATCCGGTGTCCAGCACCAGGAACAGGTCGGAGCCCGGTGTGTGGATCCAGTTGATGCGGATGCTGGCCTGCAGCGACTCGGACACGTCGTCCCACTGCACCAACGCGTTGGCGAACAGGGAGCGCGAGACCGCCCCCAGCACGTCCAGGCTCAACACGTTGGTGGTGAAGCGTCCATCGGCCACGGGCAGGTCGATCTCGTTGCGGGTGGCTGAGCCGGAGAGCGTCAGGTGAGGGCCCGTCTTCCACATCAATCCGCCGCCGTACTGGGTACGCGTGCCGTTCCAGAAATCCCCTACCTGGAGGGACGCGTTCCCAGAGAGCGTGCGGCTCTGGTCCGTCCGGATGGAGCCATCCACCGACGAGAACGTGTAGTCGCCCGCGCTCAGCGTGCGCCCCTGGATGGTGGCCGGCTCCGCTAGGCGCTCGGATCGCCGCCTGAGGTTCACGGAGGCGAAGCCACCGGCCTGGAAGGAGAGCATGTTGTGGAGGAGTAGGCTCGACGACTGGCGGACCCCGTCCTGTCCGTCGATGACGTCCCCGCCCAGAGAGGTGACCAGCGACCGCGCCCAGCTGCTGGCCTCGAACCGGGGGGTCCAGGCCACGTTGCCGCCGAGCTGGACCATGTCGCGCCGGCGCACGAAGCCGAGCTCGGGACGGAAGTCCGCACCCACGCTCAGGAAGTCGGCGCTGGCCGACCACGAGGAGCTGGGACGGACCTGGAGCGCGACGCTCCCGGCTCCGGCGACGTCGCGCTCGCCGTCCCACACTCCGGCGACCCATGCGTCCAGGGCGCTGCTCCCCCAGAACCGGAGCTGTGCGTCCGCTCCGGCGGCGCGATTGTAGCCGCCTTCGCCCTGGAGGCTGGTCACGATGCCGCCTATGGTGCTGCGCGGGAGCACGTCCGCCTTCACGCGAACCACCGAGTGGTTCGCGCCCGGCGCGGTGATCTCGCCCAGCACCGTTTCCTCCGTCTGGAGGCTGAGCGCCCCCACGGACAGCTTGCCGATCTGGCCGGTCACGCGTCCACCGCCGACGATCTCGCTGGTGAGTCCGATGCGCCGGCTGAAGAACAGCTCGGTATCCCGGGCGTTCCCGAAGCTGAACAACCCCGCGCGCTCCAGGAAGAACTCGCGCTTCTCGGGGAAGAAGAGGTTGAAGCGGGTGAGGTTGACCTGGACGTTGTCCGACTCCACCTGGGCGAAGTCGGTGTTCCAGGTCAGGTCCATGGTCAAGTTGGACGTGATGGCGTACTTGAAGTCCACGCCCACGTCGCGGAGCACGTCGGTGCCGGTGTCGGAGCCCGGGGCGCCCTGGATGCGCTGGGCTCCACCGATGACGAACGGCTTGAGCTCCATGTGCCTGCCCCGCCGCAGCCCTTCCAGGCCGTCGAGGGTGGCGAACTGCGATACCTGTGTGATCCCGGCGCGGTACCGTTGCGGGATGTGGGGCCAGAAGACCTGCTCGTTCTTCCGCCGGATGGCGCGCCGGATGGCGATCCCCATGGTGGGGGCCTGGGCATCGGAGAAGCGGATGGTCGTGAACGGGACCGCGACCTCGGCCGTCCATCCGTCTTCGTCGATGCGCGCCTCGCTCTCGTAGACCCCCTCCCAGTTCCAGTCGTCCAGGACCAGGCTCTCGTCGGTGAAGAGCGCGTCGCCCTGGGTGCCGAACGGATTGATCTCGAAGATGTACGCGTTGCGCCGGTCGTGATACGTGTCCAGGACGATCCAGAAATGGTCGTCCTGGTCGATGCGTCCCTCCCGGTGGAGGATGCTTCTGCGGATGGCCGCCGGGTCGGAGTCGTGGAGCCGGAGCCCGAAGTACAGGTACTCCGCGTCGAAGGCGATGCGGACCTCCGTACGCTCGGTGGGGCTCCCGCCGTCCACCGGGTCACGCTGACGGAACTCGGTGATGGGCTCGATGCCCTGCCAGGCCTCGTCGTCGAGAACGCCGTCGATGACGGGTGGGGTGTGCACCCGCGTGGCGGAGGCCGTGCGGTCCGTCCCGCCGGCTTCCTGGGCGGCCAGGGGTGCGGCGGCCAGGAACGCGAGTGCCAGCAGCGCCCTGCCTACGGCGCCGCCGAAGCGCCTCGGCTCCGACGGTCCGGCCATGGTTCCCTCGCGCTTCCCCATCATCCCCTCCCGTTCTCGTGTGCTGTGCGCCGTCCCGAGGCCCCTCCGCAGGCGTCGCGACACGTCACGATCACGGGTCCCGGGTCGTTCGTCCATAGGCACTCGGGGCGGCGTGGATGGGTATGAAGGCTCGTTCGCGCGCTCCAGAGCCGCACCGACCTCCATCCACCGGACCTCATGATCCCTCGTTTCGGCAAGCGAATCCTCACGGGTATCGCCGGTCTGACCCTCGCCGCGTTGATGTGTTTCGCCTCACCCGGCGACGCTTCCGCTCAGGCGCCCACGGCGGCCGACTCCGCGGCCGTGCTTCTCCAGACCGCACGGGACTTCGAGGCCTCGGGCCGGGGCGAGGTGGCGGAGGCGCTGTACCAGTACATCGCCGAGCACTTCGGGGCCACGGTCGCCGCCGTCGACGCCCGTGAGGCGCTGGAGCGGTGGCGAGCCGCGAGCCCGGATCGGAGCGGGCGCGTGGAGCTACAGGTCTGGGGCACCATCTACGGAGTCTGGCTGGGGTTGGCCGTACCGACGGCCCTCGGTGCCGACGACGCCGAGGCCTACGGCGCCGGAATCCTCCTCGGGGCTCCGGCGGGCTTCCTGGCCGCGCGAGCCATGACGCGGGCCCGAGACCTCAGCGAGGGCCAGACCCGCGCCATCACGTGGGGCGGCACCTGGGGGACGTTCCAGGGGCTGGGGTGGAGCGAGGTCTTCGATCTGGGCGAGGACGTCTTCTGCGTGGACGACTTCTGCTACGAGGGAGGAGATGAGACCGAGGAGCGGTTCGCGTCCATGGTCGCTGGGGGTTTGGTGGGCGTCGTCGTCGGCGGCCTCCTGTCCCGTCGGGAGATCGAGCCCGGCGTGGCCACGGGGGCCCACTACGGGTCGTTGGTGGGCACCTGGCTGGGCCTGGCCGGCGCTCTCGTGGCGGGACTCGAGGACGACGACGACGTCTGGGCCTCGACGTTGATCGCGGGGAATGCCGGACTGGTGGGCGGTGCCTGGGTGGCCGACCGTTTCGGCTGGAGCCGGAATCGCGTTCGGCTGGTGGGTCTGGGAACCCTGCTCGGCGGATTGGCCGGGGTGGGCCTGGATCTCCTGATCCAGCCGGACGACGACGAGGCCGTCTTCGGGATCCCCCTGGCCACCAGCGTGGCCGGACTGGTCGCGGGCGTGCACCTGACCCGGGACTACGACGTTCGGCCTGGAACGAGGGGCGGTGACATGGAGGCGCTCCTGGGCTTCACCGGCGGCGAGGGGTGGTCCGCCGGCGTTCCGGTCCCCGTTCCCACCCTCCTTCGTGTGCCCGACGGCACCGGCCGGGATCGACTGCGTCCGGGCCTTCGGTTCACCCTCTTCACCGGGCGCTTCTGACGGGGCGGGCCCGCCGGCCATACCCGGAAGAGGGCCCGGCCCCGGGGGATACCGCCAGGCGCCTCAGCGCTCGGAGACGATGGCCTCGATGAGGGGAGCGTAGCCCTCGCGGAACGTGGGATAGTCGAATCGGAATCCCGCCGCCACCAGCCGGTCGCTGGAGCATCGCTTGTTGGACCGGCGTGGGGCCGCCGCGGGTCGCTTCTCCTGCCCGTCCGCCCCTTCTTTCCGACAGGGGTCGTCGACGCCGAGTCGATCCGCCACCCAGGCGTAGACGTCTCGCAACGGCGCAGGGTCGCGATCCACCCCGAGGTACAGGTCGGCGGGATCGTCCATGAGGAGGAGATGCCGCACCGCTCGGGCCGCGTCGTCCCGATGGATGCGGTTCCCAAAGCGATGGGGCTCCGGGCACGGGACGGTCCCATGGGCGATGCGCCGCACCGTCCGGTCCCGACCGGGGCCGTAGATGCCGCCGAGGCGGAGCGCGGTACCCCTGCCTCCGAAGCCACGCGCCACCGCCTCTCCCTCCAGCAGGGCTTCGCCCGTCTCGTCGGTGGGCTCCGGAGGGGTCTCCTCGTCCACTCGGGCACCGTCCGTGGCGCCGAACGCTCCGGTGCTGGAGACCAGCACGAGGCGACCGCGGAAGGGGCCGTGCGCGTCTTCGTACGCTTCCAGGACGTTCCGCAGCCCCTCGACGTAGGCGTTCCGGTACGCAACGCCGCTGCGCTCCGCCGGGGAGAGCGCGTACACCAGGGCGTCCGCGTCCCCAGGGAGCCGACGGAGGGTCTCCGGGACCAGCACGTCCGCAGACAGCCCGTCGACGCCTTCGGGGAGTCCGTCGGCGTGCCGCTTGACTCCCGTGACCCGAACGCCGTCCGCCACGAGCAGGCGGGCCAGCGCTCCACCCACGTACCCGCAGCCCACCACCAGGACGTGGTCGAGCGTATGCGGCTCGGCGCTCATCCCAGTCGGGGAGGGGGGACCACGAAGACAGGGCACTTGGATGCTTCGATGATCCGGCGCGAGACGCTGCCCACCATCATGGCCTGTCCGTGTGTGGTC
>CAYGKI010000197.1:5105-6291 GCA_964350235.1 uncultured Gemmatimonadaceae bacterium
ACGATGAGGTCGGGCGCCAGGGCTTCCGCCGCCGTGACGATCACCTCTTCGGCGCGCCCATAAGCCGCACGGGCCTGGAACCTGTCCGGCGCCAGGCCCGCTTCCTCCATGGCGGTCTGCACGCGCGAACGAGCGCGCTCCTCGGCCTCGGCCCTGGCGCCCTCGTATTCGTCGGAGGAACCGAACAAGGCCTGATCCACCGGGACGCCGGGGGGCTCCACGGCGTGGATGATCTCGCCGGTGGCGTCGAAGCGCTCGGCCAGGGCCCTGGCCCACGACAGCACGCTCGACCGGCTCTCGGACTCGTCCACCGCCGCCAGGATACGGCTCGGCGGGTGGTCCGGGAGCCCGTGGGCCATCAACACCGGGACCGTCGCTCGGCCCAACAGCGTGGAGCCGACGCTTCCCAGGAGTCCACCGGCCACCGCCTCCCTGTGAGCGCCCACGGAGATGGCGTCCGCGTTGAGCTCGTCCGCCAGTCGGGCGAGCTCCACGCCCGCCGGACCGTCCGAGAGGCGGACCTCCGCCCGGTCGGCGCCATAGACCTTCCGCAACTCCGCCAGTCGCGCGCCGACCTCGGCCCGGATCTCGTCCGTCTTCCGCTCCGCCAGGGCGGGGGAGAAGAAGCTCAGGATGGGGCGCGTCTCCACCGCGTGCGCGAGAATGAGGCGGGCGTCCGGAGCGAAGGTCTGGGCCGTCCAGGCCGCGCCCTCCAGAGACGAAGGCGTGAGGTCGATGCCGATGAGGAGCGTGTCCAGAGAATGGGTCATGGATCGGGCTCGGAGAGAGGGCGTGCGACCTGCACACTACCGGCCATGCCGGCGCGGGTTCCTGCTGTCGACGGCCGCAGGGGAGCCGAAGAGGTCAGCGGGCTCCCGCCACCAGCTCCGCCACGTGAGGCAGCACCGTGCCCAGCTCCTCCTCGACCTTGCAGATCGCATCCTCGTCCCCGCGGGTGGGGCCGACGTTGACGATGGCTACGGGCATGCCCTCCTCCCGGGCGCGGAGGACGAACCGGCGACCGGAGAAGACGGTGAGCGAAGACCCCACCACCAGGAGGAGCTCCCCTCGATGGAAGATCGACCAGGCCCTGGCGAGCCGCTCCTTGGGCACGTTCTCCCCGAAGAACACGACGTGGGGCTTGAGGATGCCTCCGCAGGCTCGGCACGGGGCCACGCGAAAGCCT
>CAYGKI010000198.1:0-6230 GCA_964350235.1 uncultured Gemmatimonadaceae bacterium
TCCGCCTGTTCTCGTTCTGTACCCGGAGGACGAGGTCCGGAACGCAATCCAGCGCCTGTATGGGGCCGCTTCGAACACCGCTGAAGGAGTCCTGGCAGGGC
Source organism: uncultured Gemmatimonadaceae bacterium (assembly GCA_964350235.1). Taxonomy (GTDB): domain Bacteria; phylum Gemmatimonadota; class Gemmatimonadetes; order Longimicrobiales; family Gaopeijiaceae; genus JAWLHJ01. Next base: position 102 of record CAYGKI010000198.1, read on the forward strand.
TCGGAATCGAGACCGATGGTGAGTCAGGGGAGTTGGCGATCGACGATCTCGTCTCGATGGCCAACGAGGCACCCGTCGTCAAGCTGGTCAATCTCCTCCTCCTTGAGGCGCTCCGGGCTCGCGCATCGGACGTCCACCTCGAGAGTTATCCGACGGGGTTGAAGGTTCGGTACCGCGTCGACGGTGTGCTCCAGGACGCTCCGTCACCTTCGGCCGCGCTTGCCCAGGCCGTGATCAGCCGACTGAAGATCATGGCCGACCTGGACATCGCTGAGCGGCGGGTCCCTCAGGACGGACGCATCAGGCTCAGGCTACAGGACCGGGCAGTGGATGTTCGCGTATCCACGCTTCCGGCGCTTCATGGTGAAAGTGTCGTCCTACGGCTCCTCGACAAGGAGCAGGGGAGGGTAGGACTCGCCGATCTCGGTATGTCTGAGGATACTCTGAGCGCGTTCCGCGCGATCGTGCAATCCCCTAATGGTATCGTGCTCGCCACCGGACCGACGGGCTCAGGGAAGACGACCACCCTGTATGCTGCTATCGATGAGATCCGGACCGGCACGGAGAAGATCCTCACGGTCGAGGATCCGGTGGAGTACGAGTTGGAGGGCGTCCCCCAGGTCGCGGTTAACGAACGCGTCGGGCTCACGTTCGCATCTGCACTTCGTTCGCTGCTACGCCAAGATCCGGACATCATGCTGGTCGGGGAGATCCGGGACCCTGAGACGGCCGAGATCGCGACGCCCGCGGCCCCCGCCTGCCAGCTGGTGCCCAGGACCCTGCGCCGGCACGGCGCGCCATCCGCGCGCCCTCGCCTTCTCGTTCTCGGGGTGCCGTCTTACCTCGTCGCGAGCACGGTGGAGGGGGTGCTCGCCCAGCGCCTCGTGAGACGGAACTGCCAGGCCTGTGCCCGCCCTGTCGCAGCTGACGCGTCGGTCATGGCTGCATTCGGTGAGCACGAACCAATGAAGGAGATCACGAGGGGTGTCGGTTGCGACGAGTGTAGGGGGACTGGGTTCGCCGGGCGGACGGGGATCTACGAGTTGTTCGCGGTGGACGATGAGATCCGCTCGGAGGTCCAGTCACAGAGAGGAACCAGACACCTCAGGAACCTCGCCCTCGACCGTGGGATGGTGTCACTGCGCCGGGACGGGCTCAGACTCGTGAGGCAAGGGATCACCACACCGGAAGAAATCCTGAGGATCACCTCTGCCTAGATCCCCACAACTAAGCGGGCGTCGGCTCTACATGTTCCTCTAGATGTTCGAGGGCGCGAAAGCGGAGTGCTGTCCCAAATCGCTCCGCGGACTCGATGTAAGACCGCCCCGTCACCTCGCGAAAACGGCGAAACCATGCCGTTTCGTGCGAAGCCTTACAAGCAGGGGGTCGGGGGTTCGAGTCCCTCAGCGCCCACTGGACGTAACTAGGCGAACTACCCGCGAGGCCTGTACGGTCCGATCCAACCATCGGCGTCACCGGTGACCCGCACCGCGACCCCGCCGATGAAGTTGTAGACCCCGCCGTCGAAGTTCCCCCGGGGCGAGGAACCGTTGTATCCCACTTGAATCGTCTGGAAGTGGGACTCGGGATTCCTGACACCCATGCGGAAGTCCGGTAGGTCCCGGTACTCTTGCTCCCCGAAGTACTCGAACCACACCTGGCTGGGAGACGCGTCCCGCAGGTTCCCCGAGGCGTCGTAGACGCGCACGGTATACCGCACCTCGTGCTCTGCCACCCGATGCTGGCGGAGCTCCACGCGGTAGGTCTGGTAGGTCCGCAGGTAGATGTTGTACCAGGCGACCCCCCAACGTGCTTGATCACCCTGCCAGTTGGGCATGAACTGGATGCGGTACTCGCCGTTGGGTCCTACGCTCCCGGGGGGATCCCCGCCTTCGATCCCGTTCAACCAGAACGTCGACTCGTATCCCGCCCCGGGATAGGTGCCCAGGTGGAAGAAGTGCTGATCCATGGGGCTGTGCCCGGGGGGAGCCTCGAACCGGACGTAGTACCGGACGAACTGATACTCGCCCACGGCCGGCAGCGTCCATTGATCCCTGGCCTCGAGCAGGTAGCACTCGTTGCTGTCGGGGATCTCATAGCGGTACAGGCGCTCCATGCCTGGAGGGAAGTCGCGCCCCTCGGCCGACATGATCGTGGCGAGGTGGGTGTCCGTGCACAGGTTCCCGGTCCACTTTCCGCCGTCATGGAGCGCCTCGTAGGCGTTCCCCATCTGCCCGCTCCAGTCAGAGAACCAATCCACCTCGATGGGGAGCGGCTGTACACCAGCGGGCGGAGCATCGTCGGCCATGGAGCGCGCGCCGGGCACTTCGGCGTCCGGCCCGACACCCATGGTCCCGGCGACATCATCGACGGTCCCGGCCTCAGCGGGCGCGTCATCACGCGCCACACCATCCACTTCCACAGGCGCGAAGCTCGCCCCTTGGCCCGTCGATCGGACGGTTCGGTCCGCGATCAGCGCGAGGCTCGCCAGTCCTATGAGCAGGGCTACCCCAGCGATGGATCGCCGCATTCCCGGTTCCTCCTCAACAGACAGTGACGTGCGAGCCAATTGCGCGAGGCTCAGCCGACCTTGGAGGGCGGCTGAGCAAGCTCGAGGACGCGACGATGAGATGTCGTCGCGCCGCCGCCGGCGCTCGTCCATCGGCCCGTCTCCGACCAGCTTGCGCCCACCGGTCCTCGATCCCAAATATAGCCCGGATCGCCTGTTCTCCCCCCGATGCGGAGGCCTCATGAGCCCCTCTCGTGCCGTTCTCGCGTTGATTCCCGCACTGCTTCTGTCCCTGGGCGGCTGCGTCGCCGCCGGCCACACGTCCAGCCCGTGGGAGTGGGGGGGCGGCGTGCGGGTGGCGCCGGCCCTATGGAGCGTGGGTGAAGGAGACGTGACCCTCCACCCGGCCGCGGGCTACACGTACCTGTCGTTCGACGGGGGGCACGACGGCCTTTTCGAGTTCGGCGGACAGGTCCGGAAGTCCGTGAGCGAGGGGTCGATCTGGTTCGGTGGCGAGGCGACCTTCTCGCATCTGCGGACCACTTTCGATTATGGCGAAGGCTCGGTGACCGGCTCCACCAACGGTTACTCCTTCACCGCGCTCATCGGGACGCCGGTAGGCGACAGCCGCTGGGGTCCGAACATCTTCGCCGGAGCGGGGGTCAGCGACTACGGGAGCCAGGGCTGGAACGTGCGCGTGGGGTTGGACCTCCAGCCGTCGTTTCTCTGGAAGGACTGAGGCGGGGCTACCGAACGGCGGCTTCGGTGAGGACCAGCTCGGCGGCCTCGCCGTCGAGGAGCGCCATCGCGCCCACGGGGAGGATGCAGTTGTGGTCCACGTGGCCGAACGGGAGCTCCATGACCGCGGGCACCTCGAGCCGGCTCGCCGTCTCCGCCAGCACATCGGCCACGTCGTGAGGCTCGCCTTCCGGTACGGAGGTGAAGCGCCCGAAGGCGAGCCCCACGACTCCGTCCAGGACGCCTGAAGCCCCGAGCTGGTTGAGCATGCGGTCCACACGGTAGGCCGGCTCCGAGACATCCTCGAGAAACAGGATGCACCCTCGCGCGTCCAGGCTGTGCCGTGTGCCGCAGAGGGCGGCGAGGATGGCCAGGTTGCCCCCCACCAGCGGGCCGCTGACCCGTCCGGGACCTAGGCTCCGCGGCGCGGGATCGTCTGGGGACTGAGGCAGGAGCCCGGGCGCCTCGGGGCGGAAAAGGATTTGCCTGAACGCCTCCTCCGTGGCCTTGGGGAAAGGTCCCCCGGCGTGGGGCCCGTGGAAGGACACCACCCCCTCCGCCGCGTGGCGAACGTGGATGGACGTGTTGTCGCTGAAGCCGATGAACGGGATGGGATCGCGGCGCTGTCGGCTCAGGTCCAGGGCGTCAAGGATCCGCAGCGTACCGTATCCGCCCCGGAGCGCCCACAAGGCATCCACCTCCGGTGCGTCGAAGGCGCTCTGCAGGTCGTCCAGGCGAAGGGCGTCGGGGCCGGCGAGGTACCGTTCACGGGCCCGGGCGCCCGGGTAGACCACGGGCTCCAGGCCCAGAGTCCGGCACCGCTCCTGGGCGAGCTCGATGCGCTCTTCGTCGATGGGCCCGGCGGGCGCCACGAGGGCGACGCGGCTCCCTGGCCGGAGGGCTCTGGGGCGGAGGGCTCGGGGGCGCGTCGCACGGGATGGTCCATTCATGGTACGATTATCGACGTGGCGCGCCGTGCGCGCGAGCATGCCTCTGATCTCGACCCGAGACCGCTCCGGATGACACCCCCCGAGACCCTCCGACATTGGCCGTCCTCCTGGCCGTTCTCGCCGGGCGGCGCGCCCGTGCGGTCCGGCGCCGGCATGGTGGCAAGCACCGACGTGCTCGCCAGCCGCGTGGGCACGGACGTCCTCGCAGAGGGCGGGAACGCCGTGGACGCTGCGGTGGCGGTCTCGTTGGCGCTGGCGGTGGTGAATCCGGAGGCGGGCAATCTGGGCGGCAGCGGGTTCATGCTCGTCCGTGGACCGGACGGTCAGCTGGCCGGCCTGGACTACCGGAGCGTGGCGCCCGCCGCGGCCCATCGGGACATGTTCGTCGACGGACCCGGGGCCGCGGACAAGGCCTCGGAGCTGGGGCATCTGGCCGTGGCGGTGCCGGGCTCGGTCCGGGGGCTCTGGGATGCCCACGCGCGCTTCGGCGCACTGCCGTGGCCGCGGCTGGTGGAGCCGTCCGTGGCGTTGGCGCGTGGGTTCGAAGTGACCCACCGCCTCACCCGCTCCTACGAGCCGCACATCGTGGCCGGGCTCCGGCGATTTCCGGCCAGCGCGGCGGTCTTCCTGCCGGGCGGGGACGTCCCCAGGGAGGGTGAGATCTTCCGTCAGCCGGATCTGGCGAGGACCTTGGCGCGGATCCGTGACGAGGGCCCCGACGGCTTCTACCGGGGCGAGACCGCCGAGCTCCTGGTGGAGGAGATGAGGCGGGGCGGGGGAATGGTCAGCCGGGACGATCTGACGTCGTACCGCTCGATCTGGCGGACGCCCGTCCGCTTCCCCTACCGGGACCGGGTCATCGTCTCCATGCCGCCGTCCTCCTCCGGAGGCATCACGCTGGCGGCCACGGCGGCCATGCTCGCCGGCCACGACGTGGGCGCGCTCCCGTGGCACGGCCCCGAGCACATCCATCTGCTGGCGGAGGCCTGGCGGCGCGCCTACGCCGACCGCAATCACTACCTGGCGGACCCGGAGGCGGTGGAGATCCCCCAGGACGTGCTGGTCTCGGGCGCCTACGGCGCGTGGCGGGCCACCACCATCCAGTCGGGACGCGCGACCCCGTCCGGTGGCGTCGGCCCGGGGGCGGAGGCGTTCCGGGAGGGTGGGGACGCGCACGGCGCGACCCCAACGGCGCCCCCGCGCCGGGAAGGACGGCACACCACCCACGTGTCCATCGTCGATGGGGACGGCGGAGCCGTATCCCTCACCACCACCCTCAACACTTGGTTCGGGAGCAAGGTGGTGGCGGAAGGGACAGGGGTGCTCCTCAACAACGAGATGGACGACTTCACCGCCCGCCCCGGGGTGCCGAACCACTTCGGCCTCGTCCAGGGCGAGGCGAACACGGTGGCTCCGGGACGGCGCATGCTCTCCGCCATGACGCCCACCATGGTGCTGAACGAGGGCGGAGCCCGCCTGGGCATGGTGGTGGGCACCCCCGGAGGCGCCACCATCATCACCACGGTCTTCCAGGTGGTGGCCAACGTGGTGGATCACGGCATGAGCCTCTCCGACGCCGTCGCCGCCCCCCGCGTGCACCACCAGCACCTTCCGGACCTCATCCACGTGGAGCCGGGTGGGCTCCCCCGGGACGTGATGGACCGGCTCCGCGACCGGGGCCACCAGGTGGTGGAGCGCCACGAGCTCTCCGGCGATGTCCAGGCCGTGACCGTGAGGCCCGACGGGACCTTCGAGGGTGTGGCCGATCCCCGGAGAGGAGGCGTGGCGCTGGGCGTGGGTTAGGTCAGGGCCCGGTCCGCGAAAGGGCGTCCAGGAGCTTCCCATGGATGCCGCCGAACGCGCCGTTGGACATGACCAGGAGCACGTCGCCCTCTTCAGCCTCGTCCGCCAGCGTCCGGACGATGTCGTCCA
>CAYGKI010000199.1:0-5332 GCA_964350235.1 uncultured Gemmatimonadaceae bacterium
GAGGAGGGCGGAGCTGGACATCTTCTGGGAGGCTCCGAGCTCGACCAGGAAGACGGAACCCGAGTGGGGATCGGTATCAGGTTCCAGCGCTTCGAGCTCTCCATCGCCAAGTCTCTCGCCGTGTCGAGTCTCACGGGAGAGACGGAGCCGGTCCACGTGACGTTCTCCATCGGCCTTTGAGTCCACTCCGCCTCATTGGAGCCGCTCGCTCGAAGAGGGCCCCCGCTAAACGACGGGGACGGACCGCTCTTCCTCCGGTGCTTCACGTCGGCGTCCTTCTGCTGGGCTGGGCCGGGCTGAGCGGGCCGGCACTCGCGCAGGTTCCGGTCTCGCCGGGGCGGGGGCCCGTGGTGTCCCCGGTTTCCGCCGCGGTCGCCTTGCCGCCCGGGCTCCACCCGGGAAGCGGGTCCGCCGCGTGGCTCATGCCGACCCTCGAAGCGCAGTCGACCGGAACGGGCAGGTCCCGCCTGGCTCCGGCGCTCGCGTCCGCCGCCGTGCCCGGGGCGGGGCAGCTGCTCCTGGGCCAGAGGCGGGGTTGGGCTTATCTGGCCCTGGAGGCCCTCGGGTGGGTGGCGTACGCCGACCGCCGCTCCGAGGGCGCCCGGTATCGGACGCGTTATCGTGATCTGGCGTGGACGACTGCGCGGTCCGCTTCAGGCACGAGGGTGGACGGCGACTTCGCGTACTACGAGCGTTTGTCTGTCTGGATCCGGTCCGGCCGCTTCGATACCGAAGGCGGCACCGGCGGTATTCAGCCCGAGACGGATCCCACGACCTTCAACGGGTCCGTCTGGAGACGCGCTCGCGGGATCTTCTCCGTCGCCGACGGTGACGGACCTGGATCGCCCCGCTTCGACGCCGCTCTGGCCTACTACGCGGAGCAGGCGTACAGCGAGGCGTTCCTGTGGGACTGGACCGGAGACCTGGGGGCCCGTGACCAGTACGCCGGGTGGATCCGTGAGAGCGACGAGCGCTTCCGCCAGGCCACATGGACCCTCGGCGTGTTGTTCGCCAACCATCTCGTGGCCGCCGCCGACGCCTGGATCTCGACTCCGGCGTCGCTGTCGCTGACGCCGGTCGTGTCGGCGGGTGGCGCTCCGGCGGCCCGGATTCTCTTGCGTGTGGAGCTCCATCGATGAGCAGGAAGAAGGAAGGACGGGCGTCTGGCCGGCGGGAGACGAAGCCGGACGCTCTGGAGGCACTCTCGGCCATCGGTCGGCCGGCGAAGGCCAAGGAGCTGGCCAAGCGGCTGGGGATCCCCACCCACGACTACCGGGGCTTCAAGCGCCACCTGGCCGGGCTCGAGCGGGCGGGCAAGGTGATCCGCACCCGGGGCAACCGGTACGCGCTGCCGGCCCACATGGACGTGGCGTCGGGCACCCTTTCCCTGACGCGGAAGGGCGACGGATTCGTGCGCCCCTCCGAGGGCGGGGAGGACGTGTTCGTGCCTGCCTCCTGGTTGGACACGGCCATGGACGGCGATCGGGTGGCGGTGCGCATCGAGCGGAAGCCGCGGAACCGGAACCCGGAGGGACGGGTGATCCGGATCCTGGAGCGGGCCAGGGAGACGGTGGTGGGGACGTTGCACCGCGGGAAGAAGCTCACCTACGTGACCCCGCTGGACGTCCGGCTCACCCGGGACATCGTGGTCGCACCCGACGACGACGGCGACGCCGAGGAGGGCGACGTGGTGGTCGTCAGGATTCTCACCTACGGGGAGGGCCGCGTCGGGCCCACGGGCGAGGTGGACGAAGTGCTGGGTCCGCTTTCCGACCCCGGGGTCGACGTCCTCGCCGTGGCCCATGGCTTCGGGGTGAGCCTGGACTTCCCGAAGTCGGTCATGGATGCCGCGGACGCGGTGGCCCGCGCCGGCTTGTCGGATCCGGGCCCCGGGCGGGTGGATCGCACCAGCCTCCTTTGCTTCACCATCGATCCTGCCGACGCCAAGGACCACGACGACGCGCTGTCCGTGACCCCGTTGGGCGACGATCGGGTGGAGGTGGGGGTCCACATCGCCGACGTGTCCCACTTCGTTCGACCCGGCTCCCCCGTGGACGCCGAGGCGTACGAGAGATCCACCAGCGTGTACCTCGTGGATCGCACCGTGCCCATGCTGCCACCGGCGCTGTCCAACGACGTATGCTCGCTGAACCCAGGCGTGGACCGGTTCGCCATGTCCGTGTACATGACGCTCACCGCGGATGGCGGCGTGGAGGGGCGGCACTACGAGCGGACCGTGATCCGGTGCCGGCACGCCCTCTCCTACGAGGACGGGCAGGCCGTGCTGGACGGATCGGCTTCGCTGGGCGATGACGTGGACCAGGCGTTGCGCCTCCTCGACGACCGTGCGCGAGCCGTGCGCGCCCGGCGCTTCGAGCGGGGGAGCCTCGACCTGGACCTTCCCGAGGCCAAGGTGGTCCTGGACGACCAGGGCGTCCCCACGGACATCAAGATGCGCGAGCGCAAGGCCAGCCACCGCCTCATCGAGGACTTCATGATCCTGGCCAACGAGGTCGTGGCCAACGACATGGAGGCCAAGGCCGCGCCCGCGCTGTTCCGCGTGCACGAGCCTCCGGGCCGGGAGAAGGTGGAGGAGCTGGGCGAGCTGCTTGAGCGGTTCGGGCTGTCCGTGCCCAAGAAGAAGAAGCTCCGCCCGCGGGACGCCCAGCGTCTCCTGGAGGCGGTACGAGGCAAGCCCGAGGAGATGCTGGTCTCCACGGCGGTCCTCCGGAGCCTGACCAAGGCGCGCTACGATCCCGCCAACCTCGGGCATTTCGGACTGGCATCCACGGCGTACCTCCACTTCACGTCGCCTATTCGGCGGTATCCCGACCTGATGGTGCATCGCGCCCTGGCGGCGGCGTTCCTCGATGGCCCCGAGGTCGGCCTCGATTCGGACCAGCTGGAGGCCGCGGCGGAGCGGACCAGCGCGCGCGAGCGGGCGGCCGAGGAGGCGGAGCGGGCGTCCGTGGCCATGAAGAAGGTGGAGTTCATGGAGCGGCACCTGGGTGAGCAGTTCCCCGGACGGATCTCGGGCGTCACGTCGTTCGGCTTCTTCGTCACCCTGGAGGAGTTCTTCGTCGACGGACTCGTCCACGTGAGCGGGCTGTCCGACGACTACTACCAGTTCGACGATCGGGCCTACGCGCTGGTGGGTCAGCGCAAGGGGCGTCGGTACCGCCTGGGGGATCGCCTGGAGGTGCAGGTGTCTCGGGTCGACAAGGAAGCACGCCACATCGACTTCGTTCCGATCCGGAGCCTTCCCCGGACCGATTGACACCGCCCGCGCCGGCGCGGTAACCTCGTCCACCGTTGGTGGGCTCATCCCCGGCACCCATGGCTTCAGACAAGACCATTCTGCACTTCGGACCCCAGGGGGCCTCGCCCTCGGATCTCGTGCGATCGTTCGCGCGCGATTTCGGGCTGACCATCCTCCAGGTCCACGACCCCGACGACCTCCGGGCGGTGCTCAATCGCACCTATCCCGGGTGCGTGATCTTCGAGCACGACGGCGACGCCCCGGTGGTCGTGCGGCTTGCCCGTGAGATCAAGGCGGATCCGTTCACGGGGATCGTGCCCGTGATCGTCCTCGTGGGTGCCGGTGCGGAAACGCGTTCCACCGATCTCCTCGAGGCCGGCGTCGACGAGGTGGTGAGGGCCGGGCTGCCGGAGCGGGAGAAGCGACTGCGCCTGGAGCAGGTCCTCCGGAGGGCCGATCGTGACGTGTCCGTGCATCCCACCACGCGCCTGCCCGGCACCAACCATATCGCGCGGGACATGCAGGCCCGATTGGAGCAGGGTCAGGACTTCGCCGTCTGCTACGCCGACCTGGACCACTTCAAGGAGTTCAACGACCGGTACGGATACGCCAACGGCGATCGGGTCATCCGGCTGCTGTCCAAGATGCTGCGCGACGTGGTACGAGGCTTGGCTCCGGGTGGCTTCGTGGGGCACATCGGTGGCGACGACTTCATCTTCAATCTGCAGCTCGAGCACCTCGAGGCGACGTGCGACGAGATCGTGCGAGTCTTCGACGAGCTCATCCCCTATCAGTACACCGAGGACGACCGCCGCGCGGGCTACTTCCTCGGCAAGGATCGTCGGGGGAACGTGCACAGGATTCCCCTCATGGCGCTTTCCATCGGCGTGGTCACCAACCAGTTTCAGCAGTTCGAGCACACGGGTCAGATCAGTGAGCTCGCTGCGGAGATGAAGACGTACGCCAAGTCTCTTCCCGGCTCGAAGTACGTCGTGGATCGCCGGCATCAGTCGCCGGCCTTCCTCACGGCCTCGGCGGAGGATCCCGGCGCCTTCGGCAGTCTCGATCTCAGCGACCCCAAGTCATAGCATCCCGAGCCAGCGACCATGGTCATCACAGTATCCTGCCCCGCCTGCGAGACTTCGTTTCCCGCGGATCCGAACAAGATCCCTGAAGCCGGAGTCAAGGTTCGGTGCAGCCAGTGCGCCCACGTCTTCCGGGTCGAGCGGCCCGTGGAAGAGGCACCCGCCGAGCCGACGCCCGAGCCCGCCGCCGTCGCCGAGGCGACCCCGGCGGCCGAGCCCGAGCCGGAGGTGAGTCCGGAGCCGGAGCAGGACGCGCCGGAGATGGCGGAGCCCGAAGCGGAGGTGTCGGAGCCGGCGGCGACCGAGCCCGAGCACGCCACCGCCGAAGCGGCTCCGGAGCCCGAGGCGGAGGAGCCCACGGACGACGACTGGGGCGTAGAGCGTGACGCTTTCGAGACCGTGGACGCCGATCAGCCGGCCGAGGAGCCCGCGCCGGAGGACGTGCCGGACGGAGGGCCCGAGCTCCCGGACTGGGCGTCGGTAGGCGGCGACGAGATCTCGTTGGTGGAGGAGCCCGAAGCCGCGCCGTTGCCCGAGCCGGAAGGCCTCCCCGAGCCTTCCTTCGACACGGGGATGCCCGAGCCCGAGCCTTTGCTCGACGAGGCGCTCCCGGAGCCGGTGGAGGATGAAGTCCTCCCCGAGCCCGAGCCGGTCCTGGAGGAGGTCCTTCCCGAGCCCGAGCCCCTGTCCGACGACGCGCTCCCCGCTCCTTCCGACGAGCCGGTTCAGGGCTTCACCTTCGGGAAGCGGGATCCCATGGACAAAGCGCGGCGGCTGGCCAGGGTCCTGGTCTCGGACATGGTCATGTACAACGCCGAGCGCCATCAGGTCGCGCTCTCCCGTGGTACGCTCGCCGAGGACTTCGAGGAGGAGATCGACAAGTCGTGGAAGGAGTACGTCGATCAGCTCGGAAGCGAGATCGCCGACGGGGAAGGACGGCAGTTCTGGACCCGGGCCCTCAACGACATCCTGGCCAAGGGCGAAGAGG
>CAYGKI010000199.1:5342-6188 GCA_964350235.1 uncultured Gemmatimonadaceae bacterium
TCTTCTAGCGGAGCGCCGCGCGCGCGAGGCGGGCCGGCGCCGGGCGGGCCTTCCCGTTGAATCGCCCGTGGAGCACCGGTATATTCCCGCGCCCGGGACCACTTCGAGGGGCCGTCCGATCCGGGCGGCCCTTCGTGCTTTCACGGTGCGCCCTACCTCCTCCAGCGACGTCCAGGGACATGAACAAAGAGCAGATGCAGCGACTGGAATCCGCCCGTCGGAAGGTCCAGGAGATCAGGGGGTATCTTTGACCTGGATACCCGCGAAGGACGTCTGACCACCCTCGAGGAGGAGATGGCGCGGCCGGGATTCTGGGACGACCCCGAAGGGGCCCGTGACACCATCGCCGAGTCCAACAAGATCAAGGCATGGGTGGACCCCTGGCACGAGCTCTCCGACAAGGTCAAAGAGCTGGACGCCCTCGCCGAGCTTCTCGCCGAGGAGAAGGACGAGGAGTTGGAGGGGGAGTTCGCCCGCGGCCTGGAGGCGGTGGACCGGGGGCTCGAGTCCCTGGAGGTCCGCACCATGCTCCAGGGCGAGGAAGATCACCGCGACGCCATCGTGACCATCCATCCGGGTGCCGGCGGTCTGGAGTCGCAGGACTGGGCCGAGATGCTCATGCGGATGTACACGCGCTGGGCCGAGCGGCACGACTACGAGGTGGATGTCCTGGACGTCCAGCCCGCCGAGGAAGCAGGCATCAAGAGCGCCACGCTCGAGATCCGTGGTGACAGCGCCTACGGGTATCTCAAGGCGGAGGGCGGCGTGCACCGCCTGGTGCGGATCTCTCCTTTCGACGCACAGGCGCGCCGTCACACTTCCTTCGCCAGCGTCTTCGTCTATCCC
>CAYGKI010000200.1:0-6170 GCA_964350235.1 uncultured Gemmatimonadaceae bacterium
AGGTCGCTGAACACCCGGTGGGTGTCCTGGTATTCCAGCTGGCCCACCACCAGACGGCCGTCGGGCAGCCAGTCGAAGGAGGCGATGCCGTTCACCCGGAGTCCGGCGGTCTCGCGTCCCTGCGACAGGGCGTGGAGGACGATGCGCGTGTCGGACCGGCCATCCGCACGGACGTACGCCAGGGCGCCCCCGGGACCTTGTCGAGGCTCCACCGCCCAACGGGCCCCCGTGGTGAGGCGCTCGGGCTCGGTGACGGGACCGAAGCTACGGAGACGGTCGTCCAGATCGGTGTATCGACCAGCCAACTCCTGCCCCCAGTCCGACCACGCGTCCGATATGGAGATCCCGAAGGCGTCCTTTCCGGCGGCGTCGAGGCGGTAGGGGATCCACTGCCCGGCGATGGCCTCGCTGAAGGCGGCCATGCGGTCCTCACCGAAGCGATCGAGCAGATACTCGAAAAACAGGGAGCCGTACGCGTAGGGGCGGTTGCCGGCCGGCCACACCGGCGACGGGCCCCCGGCCTGGCCCACGTCTTCGAAACGCCCCTCCAGCACGGCGGTACGGAGCTGCATCTCGAAGAAGGTCCCGTGGAGTCGGCCGGCTTCGGTGAGCGCCGACTCGTACCACGTCGCGAGCCCCTCGGTGAGCCAGTCCGGCGTGGAGTGGCCGGGAAAGTAGGGCCATCGCCCAGGGACCCGTCCGAAGGCCGCCCTGAGGATCTGACTGACCGGATTCGCCGTCCGATCGAGGTGGACGATGTGCGCGATCTCGTGGGTCAGGACAAGCTCGAGCCAGTCGTCGAAGAACCCCAGGCCAGGCTCGTTCACCGGGGGTCGTGCGTAGATGGTGATCCGGTTGGACGGCGTCACCTGGGCGTACCCGTTGGAGAAGTCGGTGTGGTCCGTGACGACGATGTCGATGGGGCCGTCGGGTCCGGGGAGATAGGCGGCCTCGAGCGCCTCCAGCGCGACTTCGGTGCGGTACGCGGCCCTTCTGGCAAGCGCTTCGATGCGGGCCGGGAATGTGACCCGGGCCCGCGCCGTCTCGATGGTGCGCCAGTCCTCGTCCGGCGGGGGGAGCTGGGCCTCCGCTACGGCAGGCAGGACCAGGAGCGCCAGGAGCGCGACGCCGAGCCCATGCCTCCTCATGCCTCCCGCGGCTTCCGCCTTGCTTCCGCGACCACGGCGGGCGACCCTACGGGAGTCCGTTTCAAGATCCGCATATTCTCGCTTCATCGACGATGTCATCCGATTCCGATTCGCGTATCTGGTATCGCCTCGGCTACCTCTACGAGCGCACCAAGGAGGGCCGTGGCGAGACGTCCGGCAAGCTGTCCGGGCTGGTGGAGCGGATCCGTGACGTGGTCCCCGGCCAGGGAGGTAACGGGACGAGGAAGAGCTCCTTCCCACTCCCCGAGGCGGACCAGATCGTAGCCGCCGGGCTCGCCGCCGTGGCCGCCCGCCTGCTTTCCGTCTGGCGGCCGAAGCACGGAACCGGGGTCACCGACCTCGTCCGCGCCGCGCTCGTCGGCGCCGGCGCCGCCGTGATCGTGGAGCTGGCCCGCCCACTTCTCCGCGGCGAGCGTGCGCTTCCCGACCTGGACGACGGTACCATGGATCGCGTCCTGGGCGGGGTGGCCCAGGGATTGGCCTACGCCGCCGTGGTGGAGCCGCGCCTGGGTGGCCCCGGCGTGTTGCGAGGCGCCATGTACGGCGCCGCCGAGTACGCCGCCCTCCCCCTGGGCGGTCTCACCCGCGTGTTCGGGCGCGCCACGCCTCAAGGCCGCATCCCCGTGGTGGGACGACTCCTCGAAGGACTCGACGACGCCGAGCGGAGCTTTCTGGAGCATCTGGCCTTCGGTGCGGTCATGGGTGCGCTCTACGGTACGGACGACGAGAACAGCGGGATCGTCGTCGCCCTCGACGACGACTGACCGACCTCCAGGTCGACTGCGGCCGTCGGTACAACGTAGTCGGCGGGGCGGCGTCCCAGCGAGACGCCGCCGTCCACGCGCATCCCCTCTGAGCGGGACGAGGGCGGAAGGATCCCGAGGAGCTGCGAGGCTCCCGCCTGGCCCGGTCCGAAGCCCCGGACGAAGCAGAACGCCCCGGGCCGCGCCTGCACCGCCGCAGCCACGAAGCGTCCGGCCTGTCCGTCCCACCGGTCCAGCAGCACGTACCGGGCGCCGACGGCGTCCGCCTCCGCCAGCTGGACGTCGGGACTCGGATCGAAGGGGAAGGTGCGACTGGGAATTCCCCCGCTCATCACGTAGAAGATGCGGGGCTTGCGCGTCATCACGGCGGAGCCCTCGGGGAGCGCGCCCCCCATCCACGAAGCGGCCTCCACGAACTCCACGACCCGTGTCCCGTAGCATCCGAACGGGCCGTCCCTCTCCAGCAGAGACCCGCAAGCCCGGGCGTCTCGAGCGGCGCCCAGAAGGCTCCCCAGGGCCGGGATCAGAACCGCCAGTACCGCCGCTGCCCCCACCACCTGGGCCCCACCCCCGAGCCGTCGGGTCCACCCTTCCAGGGCGCCCGCGGCGTACAGCAGAAGCAAAGGAAGCACCGGGAGCACGAAGCGGTCCCCGCCCCATACCTCCGGCCAGAGGAGGATGAGCCCGAGGTAGAGTGGCAGGAAGATCTCGGCCACTCCGGCATTCTCGCGGACCCGGGAATACCACCCGCGCGCCGCGGCGGCGAGAAGCGCGATTCCGAGGAGCAGCGTCCACGCGCCCCGGGCCCCGACGAGCGCCGCGGGAACGTGGACCGTGGCGTAGGCCACCGCGTTGACGGCGGCACGCCCCAGGAATCCGGTGGGGCCCAGCGTGCCCAGTCCGGGTTCATAGGGATCGACGAGCCAGAACTCGGCGCCGTAGTCCCCCACCCCGACACCGAGCCCCCGTACCCACCATGCCCCGACCGGAACGGCCACGACCGCAGCCACCAGGCCCAGCGCCCGGTAGCGCCCCCGAATGGCGAGCCAGGCCAACACGGCCACGAGGAGCGGCAGCCCGGCCGAGCGCGTGAAGTAGGCCCCCAGAGCCGCCACCACCCCCGCCCCCAGCCAGCGAGGATCCCAGGAGCGTGCCTCGCCCCGCTCCAATGCCCAGAGCGCCGAGAGCGTGAGCAGGACGAAGACCGGGTCCGACAGGATCCAATGGCTGTAGTACACCACCCCGGCGGCGGAGGCCAGAAGGACGGACACGGCAAACGCGCGCCACGGCCCCGATCGGCGCTCGGCCCACACGAAGACCAGGCCCATGGACAGGATCGTGGCCACCGCGGCGACGACCTTGAACGCCACCCAGGTCGAGGCACCCAGGAGCGCGGCCCCGGCCAGCATCAGCGGGAAGAGCGGCGGATACTTGGAGTGGGGGGCGCCCAGGGGGTCGTAGGCGTCGACGTATCCTTCACCCTCCACCAGCGCGTCGGCGAGGGCCAGGTAGGCCGCGTTGTCGCCCCCGCTGTGCGGTGCCGGGTTGAAGGCGAGCCAAACGCACAGCGTCGACCAGACCAGGGTGACGACCAGCAGGATCCGTCGGAGCGACGACCGCACGGTCACCTCTGCGTCGATTCCAGCGCGCGCGCCACCACGCCGTCGTGGGCTTCCAGGCGGGCCCGGGCGCCGGCGGCGTCCGTCCCCAGCTTGCCCATGACCAGGGCCGTCTTCACGTGTCCCCCGGCGTCGCGCAACAGCTCGGTGGCACGGCCCCGTTCCACGCCCAACAACGTGACGAGGATCCGCTCGGCCCTGTCCTGCAGCTTCTCGCAGGTCACCTGGAGATCCACCATGAGGTTGCCGAATACCTTGCCCGACCGGACCATGGCGCCCGTGGTGATGGTGTTGAGCACCAGCTTGGTCGCGGTTCCGGCCTTCATACGCGTGGAGCCCGTCACCACCTCCGGCCCGACCAGCACGGCGATCACCACGTCGTGCGCCCGCTTCAGGTCTTCAGACGTGGCGATCCCGAGCACGAAGTCGTCCCCGCCTACCTCCAGCCGGTCCATCTCCGACGCGCCGTCCTCCGGATGGTCCTCGGCACCCTCCTGGGCCCGTACCAGGGCCTGATATCCCCCGGCGATGACGCCCTGGACCATGCTCGGATCCGTCCCGTAGGTGGGAGGCATCTCCGCGGCATCCAGGACTCCGAGCCGACCGGAGGTGCCCGCACCCACGTAGATCAGCCGGCCGCCCTGCCGGAATGCGGCCTCGGCCAGCTCGAGCGCACGCGCGACCTCGAGGCGAGCATCCCGAACCGCCTCGGCCACCCGACGGTCCTCGTCGTTGATCAGCTCCACCAGGGCCAGGGGATCGAGCTCGTCGATCCGCTCGGAGCGCTGGTTGCGCTGCTCGGTGAGGCGTGTGTCCAGCATCGGCTTGTACGTCCCCTCGACAGTGCTGATCTTCCCTAAGGGCAGCCCCGCTCCGGCGTGGTCGCCGCCGCGTCGGAGCTTCCCGGAAAGCTAACGGATGGCCGCCGCGGTCGCCGCCTCTCTCTCCCCCCGCGAGCCATGTATCGGACGACCGGACCGCATTCCTGGACCAGGGTCGCGGCGGTGATCGCCGCCGTGAGCGTGGGCGCCTGCTCGGCGGGCGCCGAGGCTTCGCGAGGATTCCCCGCCAACTGGACGTACGTGGAACGGGGAGAGGATCCCGTCACCGCTCCCACGGGCATGGTGGTGACCACCGACGAGCTGGCGAGCAGGGTGGGACGGGATGTCCTCGCCGCCGGCGGGAACGTGGTGGACGCGGCGGTGGCCGTGCACTTCGCGCTGGCCGTCGTGAACCCGGAGGCGGGCAACATCGGCGGCGGAGGGTTCATGGTGCTGCACCTGGCCGACGGACGCCGCGCCGCGCTCGACTTCCGCGAGACGGCGCCCGGGGCAGCCACCCGTGACATGTACCTGGACGAGGAGGGGAACGTCACCGACAGGTCGCTGGTGGGGCATCTGGCCGCCGGCGTGCCGGGATCGGTAGCCGGGATGTGGGCCGCGCACCAGCGATACGGAACGCTTCCTTGGCCGGAGCTGGTGGAGCCCGCCATCGAGCTGGCGCAAGGCTTCGAGGTGCGTAACCGATTCCTGGCCTCGCTGAGTCCGGCCATGGTGGCGAGCCTGGCCGACTTCCCGGCGTCCGCCGCCCAGTTCCTCCCCAGGGACGGCCAGCCTCCCGCGCTCGGAGACACATTGGCCCAGCCCGACCTCGCCGGCACGCTGGAGCGGATCCGGGACGACGGGGCCGACGGCTTCTACCGCGGCGAGACCGCTGACCTCATCGTGGAGGAGATGGCGCGAGGCGGGGGCATCATCACCCACGAGGATCTCGCGGGTTACGCGCCGGCGTGGCGGGAGCCGGTGACCTTCGACTACCGGGGCCATACCGTCATCTCCATGCCACCCTCGTCTTCGGGGGGCGCGACGTTGGCCGAGATCGCCAACATCATGGAGGAGTTCGACCTCTCCGGCCGGGATCGGTTCGGCGCCGAGACCCTCCATCTGTTCGCGGAGGCGTGGCGCCGCGCCTACGCGGACCGGAACCACTACCTGGCCGATCCCGACTTCGTGGACGTGCCCCTGGAACGGATGACGTCGAGGTCGTACGGCGCCGGGCGCGCCGCCGACATCTCACCCCGCCGAGCCACGCCCTCCACCGAGGTGGGTCCGGGCATGGGCCCCCGGGAGGGCGAGAACACCACGCACTACTCCATCGTCGACGGGAGCGGGAACGCCGTCTCGGTCACCACCACCATCAACTCCTGGTACGGCAGCAAGGTCACCGTGACGGGAGCGGGCTTCGTCCTGAACAACGAGATGGACGACTTCACGGCCAAGCCGGGGGTCCCAAACCAGTTCGGCCTGGTCCAGGGGGAGGCCAACGCCATCGAGCCCGGCAAGCGTATGCTCTCGGCCATGACCCCCACCATCGTGCTCGATCCGTCGGGCGCCTTGAAGATGGTGGTGGGCACCCCCGGAGGCGCCACCATCATCACCACCGTCTTCCAGGCCATCTCCAACGTGCTCGACTTCGGCATGGGCGTGGTGGACGCCGTTCATGCGCCGCGGATCCACCATCAGCACCTCCCGGACCAGATCCAGTACGAGCGGAACGGCCTCATGCCGTCCGTGGTGGCCGAGCTCGAGGCCATGGGACACGTGGTGACGGAGCGGGCG